>JAFZSS010000096.1 GCA_017619255.1 Muribaculaceae bacterium | reverse complement strand
GTGAAGATGGCGTGGATGCATGCCTCCATCAGTTGTGGAGCAATGGCATTGTGGTTCCTGACGATATAATTTGCCAAGAATCTATCCTGTTGGTCAAAGTGCGGCACCAGGTGGTGATGCATCATGGCGATGATGCGCTTGCCTTGTCCTCTGGCTTGGCTGGCACGGTCGATGACCCATTGCAGTGTCTCGGGCTTGATGCGCCCGCCGTTGTGGTAGGTGTCGGTGCTGTCGCCGCGGCTCTTGAGGGTGTTGTTCTCGTCCATGTTGCTGTCGATGCCGATGATGACCACGCCCGGGATGGGTTCGCAGCAATAGCTCAGCGAGGCCGTATCCCGCTGGAATTTCTTTCCGTAGCCATAGTTGCTGTAAATTTGGGCGAACTCCTCGCGTGTCACCGTGGGTGTCGCTGAAGTCTTGTCACCGTCAAATCGTCTGGCATAGGGGTTGTTGCAATCGTGGTTACCGGGAATGACCAGCGGCTGGATGCCGGCGGCTGCCATGCGGTCCAGATGCTTGGCCATGCGCTCGTGGCTCAAGCGTTCGCCATTATAAGTGAGGTCCCCGGCGAGCAGTACCAACGCTGGTTTTAAGGCGATGATGCTGTCGGTGATGGCCGTCATGATATCATCGCTCTGGGCAATCATCTTACTGTCGGCTGCGTCAATGCGGTCGATGGCGCTTCCCGGTGTCACCAGTTCAGGGCTGAGCAGGTGGATGTCGCTGACGACCACGATGTGGCCTTGCGTGTTGCGCGCCATGGATTCCATCGCTAACAATGCGGATATGAGCATGATAAGAAGTCTTGTTTTCATAATGTATTTCTGATGATTGCATTTATTGTGCCAATTTAATCTTGAATCCTGCTTTTTCCAGATGTCTCCAGAAGGCGGGATAGGATTTCTCCACGACCTCAGGGTCGGTGATAATCAGCCCCGGGAACCGTGCCGCGGCCGGGGCAAAGGCCATCGCCAGGCGGTGGTCGCCGTGCGGGTCGATGACCGGCGGACGCTGGCCGATATCGCATCGCTCGCCGTACCATGAGATGGCGTCGTCACCCTCAACCTTCAGTACATAGCCTAGTTTCGCCAATTCCTCGCGCAGGGCCTCGATGCGGTCACTCTCCTTGTGCCGCAGGGTGCGCACGCCTGTCATGCGGAATGACCGTTCCAGCAGGCACAGCAGCACTGTCCATGACGGCACTAAGTCGGGCGTGTCGCTCATGTCGGTGAAGCAGGAACAACAGCATCCTATGAAATGGCTGGTGTCCAAGTTCACGCCGTCGGCAGTAAACTGTGATGCGATACCCAGTTTGCTACCTAATGCCACCAGTTGGGCATCGCCCTGGATGCTGTCGGCGGAAAGGCTGTTGAGTGTGATTGAAGACTCTGGCAGCAGCGCGGCTATGGCGTACCAGGGTGCCGCGGCGCTCCAGTCGGCCTCAACGACACAATCATTGCCGGCATATCCCGCCGCGATGGTAATGCGGTTGCCCGTGATGTCCACATTGGCGCCCATGTCGCGCATCACCGCAGCGGTCATGTGGATGTAGGGTGCTGAGACGATATCTCCACTGAGGAGGATGCTACCGCCCCCGATGGCCGGGAGAATCATCATCACCGCCGAGATATACTGGGAACTGACGCTTCCATCCATCACCACATCGCCTCCATGCATCGCCGTGCCGGTGATGCGCAAGGGAGGAAAGCCTTCCTGACCCATATAGTCGATGTGGGCCCCGAGTTGGCGCAGGGTGTCGACCAGTCCGCCGATGGGACGCTGGCGCATGCGTGCCGAGCCATCGAGTGTGACTGTGACTGCTTCACGGGTGGCAAAATAGGCTGTCAGGAATCGCATGGCTGTGCCTGCCGCCCCCACATCGATGTTGCCACTGGAGCGTGTAAGCGCCTCGCTCATCACGACCGAGTCGTCGCACAGTGCCTGATGGACGACCTGATGGCGACCATCACACAAGGCGGCAATGAGCAGCGCACGGTTGGTGATGCTCTTGGAGAAAGGCAGCGCTATTGTTGCCCTTGCCCGTTCTGGTGCGGTGATTTGCAGGTTCATCATCAGGTTGTTGGTTTTAGTGTTTTTCCACTGATTCCTCGCGGTACAATTTCAGGGAATCGCTGGGCATCTTGTCGCTGCCCAGGACCCGCGGCATCAAGTCCAGGGTGAATTCGTAGGGCTTGTTGTTGAGCATGTGCCGGGTGCCGAAGGTCTCCATGTCAGGATTGACGGCATAGAGCAGGTTAAGTGCAATGCTCAACAGGAAGACATATTTGAACATGAACACCAGCGCTCCGCACAGGCGGTCAAGGAAACTGAGCTTTACCGCTTTCAAGGTTCCCTTGAACAGGCGCATGGCGAGCCGGATGAGCAGGGTGACCAACAGGAAGGCGAAAGCCAAAGACACCGCTTTGACAGTGATGCTCGACAACGGCCAGTCGGCGGCACTTGGTACTATCGTGAGAAAAACGGCCTGGACTAGGTCACTGCACTGATAGCACAGGATAATCGCGGCAATCCATGACACAATCGAGGAAATCTGCTTCACAAAGCCCTTGTGGTAGCCCACGACGACGGCACCCACAAGGATAAGTATCAATAGAATGTCAACGAGTGTCATTGTTCCTGAGATTCTTTTAGAAGTTATAGCTCTTCCTGTTTAGGTAGCATAATTTCATCTATCCATCCGTCCCTGCGATAACGGCACAGGTCCACATAGGCGTCGATGCCGGGGATGATGCCGGTCTCGCTGTATTGCCAGATGGTGTACTCGCCCTCCCAGTTGATTTCGGGATCACTGTTGGAATAGCGTCCGATGTAGAGGTGGTACTTGTTGAAGCGCGGTGCGAGGTTCTTATTGTAGAAGCCCATGGTGCTGTAAATCATGGGTTGCACACCATAATGCCGCTCGACCAGTGAGCAGAATTTCTCCACGCTGTCGATGAGCTGTGTGCGGGACCAGTCACCACGCACCTCTACATCAAGCATGGGGATGAGATCTTGCAGGTCCTTAAGGGCAAATTGTGAAAAATTGTCGTATTGCTCATCGACCGAGGAACTCGCGGTGAGGTAATGATAGCTGCCGACGAGCAGGCCGTAGCGCTTGGCCTGCGTCATGTTGTGGACATAATGCGGAGAGCGGTAAGTGGCACCCTCGGTGGCTTTGATATAGACAAAGCGGATGTCCTTGTCGCTGCTGACTTTCGCCCAGTCAATATAACCTTGATGGCTGGAAATGTCGATGCCGTCATATTTGGCCTCGCTGTTGCGTGGTGCAATCTGGGGCCGTGAAGTCACAGCCTTGTTGCCGCTCTTGGAACAGGCACACAGCATAACCATCGCCAGTCCTAAGGCCAGCAATGGTCTTGAATGTCTGTTGTCAAGCGGTTTAATCATTGTCGGCCGAACTTTTATTGGTTTTGCGGCCTTGTTGTTGAGCGTTGCGGATGCTGTCGTTGCGTTGTGACTGTGACAGTTTGGAATTGTTGTTCTGGCTGAAGCTGGCCGTTTTCTTGGGCTTGTTGGAGCTGGATTGAGCTTTTTGCTGGCGAGCCTTCTGTGCCTCGGCCTTGCGTTTGGCTTTGGCGTCGGCTTCCTTCTTGGCAGCGTCTTCTCGTGCTTGTTGGCGCGCTTTTTCCTTTTTCAGTCGTTCAGCTTTCTCACGCTCCTTTTTCTCGGCTTCGGCCTTCTTCTTGGCTTCATCCTCGGCTATCTTCTTGTTGCGATCTTTGGCCTTCTTCTCGCGTTCAGCCTTCTTTTTGGCTTCTTCCTGTTGTTTCTTGGAGTCGGCTGGTGCAGGCTTCGTTTTTTCCTCCTTCATGTTGATTTGTGAAGGCTTCTCCTTGTGGTCAACGGCATCCCTGACACTGCTCTTAGGCTTGGCTTTGGTGGGATTGTAGAGGATATCCCTCATGGTGCAGCCCTTGTTGAAGCGGCTCAGGTCCACCTCGCCGAAGTTTCCCTTGACGGCCTTGAAATAGCCGCAATCGGTAAACTGCCACAGGATCCATTTGTAGCCGATATTGGGCTGGGAATTGCTGTATTTCGCGATGAATAGCGGGTAGTCGGCAAAGGCCCTGCCCAGATGCTTGGAGAAGAATTTCTCGCTGGTGTAGATCATCGGCTTGCAGCCGTAGTATTCCTCCAGCAGGTCGGCAAAGACCTTGATGCTGTCGCGCAGCTGCTGTGAGGACCACTGCCTGCACACCTCCACATCGATGATGGGCAGCAGGTCCTGCTCATCGCGGTTAACATTGCGCACGAAGTTCTGGAACTGGGCCTTGGCGCTGGACTTGTTGGTCAGGAAGTGGTAGCTACCCACCTTAAAACCGTGACGGCGGGCATTGCGGATGTTCTCCCTGTATTTCGGGTCCACATAGTCGCTGCCCTCGGTGGCCTTGATATAGACATACTTGATGCTGGGATTCCGCTTGAGTTCCTCCCAGTTGATGGTCCCTTGGTGCTTGGAGATGTCGATACCGTCAAATTGGGTGACATCGGTGTTGACCTTGTTGCGGGGTTTGGGTTTGGGAGGCTCGGCAGGTTTGGCTGTGGTGTCGTTGGCCGGTTGGGTCTGTGCGGGTTTCTCCACAGGTTTGGCAGGCTCGGCAGGCTTGCTGGGGGTCTGCTGGGCTGCGGGCTTATTGGTGACCTGTTGTGTAGCAGGTTTTTCGTCTTTCTTGCTGGTATTCTTGGAGTCTTTCTTGTTGTCCTTGTTCTCGGCTTTCTTCTTATCCTCGGTTTTCTTTTTGTCGTCGGTTTTTTTGTCTTTCTCTTGCACTCGGGTGCGTGTGGGCTTCTTGATGTCATTAGCCTGTTGGGCCATTGACCCTAGGGGCAATGCCAACAACAGAACCGTTAAAAGAAAGCTATATATCGTACTTTTGCGCATATCAGATTATCCTTGTTTATCCTTTCGGGGGAAATGTGGCTGCAAAGATAGTGTAAACCATGGATAATGCCAAGAAAAATATGACCCCCTTCTTATAAAAGAAGAAAGTTTAACGGTTTTTAAAAACTGTGGTCTTATTGCTCGAGGTTAGAACGAACAGAAGAATGTCACCAGGAAGGGAACGCTGAAATCGACGATGAAACCGTGGAAAATCGACACGATGATGAAATCGTTTCCTGAGGTCTGCGTGATGATGGGAAGGGTGGTGTCCATAGTGGTGGCGCCGCCCACCGTGATGGGTGCGAGACGCCCGAAGTACCTGACCAGCAGGGGCGCGCCCAACAGCGTGATAATCTCGCGCAGGATGTTGGCGAGCAGGGCCACGGTGCCGAGTTCGGGTCCGCGGTACTGGGTGATGAAAATGCTGGACAGGCTGTAGTAGCCGAAGTCGGAGCCCACGGCGAGGCAGTCGGTCATCGACCTGTGGGGCAGCAACAACGCCGCCACGGCACATCCCGCCAGCGTTCCCGTGATGGTCATCACAGGCAGCAGCATGTAACGCTTGTCCAATGTCCTGATGCTCTTCAGCACCGTGGTGTTGTGCCCCACGCTGATGCCCACGCAGAACATAAGGGCACACAGGGTCAGGTAACTGATGTTGCCCAGGGCATCGGTCTCGGGCATCCAGTGGCGAAGGCCCACGATGACGCCGACGATGAAGAATCCCACGATGATGAGGCTGCCTTTCATGGCTTACCTCCTTTCTTTGCGTGAATATAGCGCCATAATGCCCATGCCAGCAGAACGCTGCCCACGATACCCATGACCGACAGCCACACTGCTTCAAGCCCCAAATCCTTCAGTCCGGCGATGATGCGCGGGTTCTCACCCACCTCGACGCCCAGGAAGAAGAGCAGCAGCCAGATGAGCAGGATAATCGCCTGGGGAATTAAGCGCAGGCTGTGATTCCTGAGCAGATATCCCACGGCGATACCGCAAAACATGATGGCGACAATGATCAGCATAGGGGGCCACTTCTTAAATCTGTTCCGACAGTGGAACAGTATCACAAAATTAGTGCAAGTCATGGACAGAACAAAACGAAATAACACTTTTTATTTGGTGTTCCGCGTGCTTTTCATTACTTTTGTAGGTTAAACAAAAAGTCATCAAGAAAAAAACGAAATAAGATATGGCAAGAAAGAGCGGATTACAATCGTTGAAACAGGAGCGTCGTGAGTTCCACGACAGGGTCATCAACTTCTTTAATGAGCAGGGCGAGGCCTCGTTTAACTACAAGCAGGTGTCATCAGCAGTGGGCGCCAATACGCCCAAGCGCCGCATGCTCATCGTCGAGATTTTGGATCAGTTGGCTGTTGACGGCTTCCTCACCTCCGTGAGCCCTGGCAGCTATAAGGCCGTGAACCGCTCCTCGGTGGCCGAGGGCATCTTCATCCGCCGCAGCAACGGTAAGAATAGCGTGGACACCGCCAGTGACGACGGCCTGCCCATCATGGTTGCCGAGCGCAACTCGATGCACGCCCTCAACGGCGACCGCGTGCTCGTGCACATCAGCGCTGCCCGCCACGGCATGGAGCCCGAGGCCGAGGTTGTGAAGATTCTTGAGCGCAAGGAGCAAGTGTTTGTGGGCACGCTGCAGGTGATGAAATACTTCGCCCAGCTGTCCACCGACAGCAAGTTCCTGGCGACCGACATCTTCATTCCGCTGGACAAACTCGCGGGCGGCAAGACGGGCGACAAGGTCGTTGTCAAGATTGTGGACTGGCCCGAGGATGCCAACACGCCCATCGGCGAGGTCGTTGATGTGCTGGGTGTCGCCGGCGAGAACAATGCCGAGATCCACGCCATCCTTGCCGAGTTCGGCTTGCCCTACAAGTATCCCGAGAATGTCACCGAGGCTGCCGAGGCCCTTGATGCTGGCATCACGCCCGAGGAAATTGCCCGTCGCCGCGACATGCGCGATGTGACGACATTCACCATCGACCCCGCTGATGCCAAGGACTTTGACGATGCCCTGTCCATCGAGAAGCTGAAAAACGGCAACTGGGAAATCGGTGTTCACATTGCCGATGTGAGCCACTATGTGACACCAGGCTCCATCATCGATAAGGAAGCCTATGAGCGCGCCACATCGGTCTATCTTGTGGACCGCACCATTCCCATGCTGCCCGAGAAGTTGTGCAACAACATCTGTTCGTTGCGCCCCGACGAGGACAAGCTCACCCACTCGGTGGTCATGGAGATGGACGCCGAGGCCAAGGTGAAGAAATACAAGATCTGCCACACTGTGACCCGCAGCAACAGGCGTTTCTCCTATGAGGAGGCGCAGCAGATCCTGGAGACCGGCAAGGGCGACTTAGCCGAGGAGCTCGCCGTGCTCAACGAGATGGCCAAGCAGCTGCGCCGTCGTCGCTTTGAGGAGGGAGGTTCGGTCTCGTTCAACCGCGAGGAAATCAAGTTTGACATCGACGAGACGGGCAAGCCCACCGCCGTGCATGTGCATGTGGCGCAGGATGCCAACAAACTCATCGAGGAGTTCATGCTGCTGGCTAACTGCAAGGTGGCGGAGCACATCGGCAAGGTGCCCAAGAACAAGACCGCCAAGGCGATGGTTTACCGCGTGCACGACCAGCCCGACCTGGACAAGCTGCAGAACTTCGCCGACATCGCCGCCCACTTCGGCTACAAGGTGCGCACCAAGGGCTCTGGCCGTGACATCAACAAGTCCATCAACAAGATGCTCGAGCAGGCCAAGGGCAAACCCGAGGAGGACATGCTCTCCATCCTTGCCATTCACTCTATGGCCAAGGCCATCTACAGCGCCACCAACATCGGTCACTACGGCCTTGCTTTTGACTACTATACCCACTTCACCTCGCCCATTCGTCGTTATCCCGACTTGACGGTGCACCGTCTGCTGGACAAGTATGCCGCCGGCGAGAAGAGCGTTGACCCCGTCAAGCTCGAGGACCAATGCAAGCACATGAGTGCTCAGGAGCAACTTGCCGCCAATGCCGAGCGAGCCTCCATCAAGTATAAGGAGGTTGAGTTTATGGGACAGCGTCTGGGTGGTGTGTTCACTGGACACATCTCGGGTGTGACCGAGTGGGGCTTGTATGTGGAACTCGACGAGACCTATTGCGAGGGTCTGGTGGGCATACGCGGCCTGGATGACGACTTCTATGAGTTTGACGAGAAGAATTACTGCATCCGCGGTCGTCGGCGTGGTCGTGTCTATCGTTTGGGTGATCCTATCACCATCCAGGTGGCACGCGCCGACCTCATCAAGAAACAACTCGACTTTGCGCTGGTCGACAAGGATAACCCACCATTCACGCACCGCATCGACAAGGCTCCCATCACCGAGTCGAGCCGCTTTACTCCGAATAATAAGGAGAGCAAACTGGAGCGTCAGCGCGAGGAATACGAAGGCGGTCATGCGTCGCGCCGCCAGAAACGCGGCAAGCGTGGCAATACCAGCAAGCGCGAGATGCGGGCACAAAAACGCGAGGGCAAGCGCAACAAGCGCCGCCGCTAAGAATCAGTGAAATAGGATATTGTGACTTTTATTCGCCTTTGGCAACAGAGGCGGAGGCACTGACCTCGTCGGTGACCATGGGGGCAGCGTCAATGTCGGAGGGAGTGAGGTCGGCCGAGACTTG
>JAFZSS010000095.1 GCA_017619255.1 Muribaculaceae bacterium | reverse complement strand
GGGGCAACAGAAACAGCAGTTGGCGCGAGAGCGACATGAAGATGCTGATGCGCACCTTGCCGATGGTCTGGAAGAAGTTGGTTACCGTGGCTTGATAGCCGATCACGGGGAACACGAGCATATTGATGCGGATGCCGCGAACGGCGATGTCGATGAGGGCAGTGTCGTCGGTAAACAGGCGGACACAAGCCCCCGTGAACAACTCACCGATGAGCCAACCCGCCGTCATCGAGATGACCGACACCATGATGGCCAGACGCACTACGCGTTTCACTCGGTCCATGTTGCGTGCGCCGTAGTTGTAGCCCGCAATGGGCTGCATACCCTGGCAGATGCCCATAATCACCATGAAGAACACGAAGCCCAAGCGGTGGGCAATGCCATAGGCGCCTACGGCGAGGTCACCGCCGTGTGTCATCAGCAGGTTGTTGGTGAAAATGGCGACGACACAACCCGTGATCTGCATCGCAAACGGTGAGATGCCGATACCCACAATGTCCTTGACGATGGTCTTGACGGGCTTGATATAGCGCCATGCCAGATGCAGCAGTTCGCGTTGACGGCTGAAGATCCATAACTGCCAGCACAGCACGACGGCTTGGGCAATGACCGTGGCGATGGCGGCACCCTTGATGCCCATGTGCAGCGGCCAGATGAAGATGGGATCGAGGATGATATTGAGCACCACCGTCACGATGGTCGCGATCATTGCCGCTCGGGGTTTGCTCGCCGACCGCAATGCCGCGTTCAGACCCAGGTAGAGGTGGGTAATCACATTACCCAGCAGCAGGATGAACATGTATTCATGGGCATGGGGTAGCGTTTGGTCACTGGCACCGAAAAAGCGCAGGATGGGATCCAGGAAGATGATAGACACGATGCCTACCAACAGTCCCATAATGATGTTCAGGGCGACCATGTTGCCCAGCACATTATTGGCCTTCTCATACTGGCGCTGGCCCAGGCGCAGCGACATCAGCGTGGAACCGCCGACACCTACTGCGGCACCAAACGCGGCGCCGATGTTCATGAACGGGAAAGTGATACCCAAGGCTGCCAACGCCATCGAGCCGACACCGTGACCGATGAAGATGCTGTCCACCATGTTGTAGAGCGATGATGCTGTCATCGCGATTACACCAGGCAGGGCATACTGCCACAGCAGCTTGCCTACAGGCTGCGTGCCAAGAGCCAATGTCGCTTCTTTGTTATCTCTCACTTCTTTGTTTTCAGTCTATGTCCTTACTCCTCGAGTCCGAAGCATTCCTTGATGGCCTTGCGGATGGTGCGTGCGCTCTCGCTGTTGCCCTTGAGGATGTTGAGCACGCCGCGCACATAGTCGTCCTTGTTCTTATAGCCGCATAGCGTCGCCACATTGCTCTCGCCGAGCATGAGTTTCTGGTTATAGACCTTGAGGATGCTGGCATAGTCGTTGTTGTCTTCATAGACATGGAACTCCCTGCACAGCTGGTCATACAGGCCGCGGGGGTTGATTTCGCTCACCAGTTCCACCATGTGGTTCTCCAGGGCATTGATGCTGGTGAACTTCATGTCGATGCGCATCTCCACATCACGCTTCACGCGGTGGCGCACATGCATGAGCGCCTGCTGCTTGAGCTCACGGGTGAACATGGTGATGACGCGTTTCTTGACCTTGGGGAAGACGATGTCGGGGTTGCGGCGTTTGTGCTGCGCCACGGCGCGGATGACGCCCTCGAGCATCAGGATGTTTTCCACCTCGGCGACATTGGGCACCAGGATGTTTTTCTTGCGCAGGTATTCCACCTCCTGCTCGCTGCGGCGGTCGCGGTCCACGATGCCGCGGCTCTCAAGTTGATGGAAGCTCTGCAGGTCGCCAAAGGAGCGCACCGTCTCGATGACCTTGTTGCAGCTGCCCAGGGGCTTCACGGTGTATTCGGGGAAGATGAGCGGATACAGGCGAGAGTCGATGCTGTGCTTGTCGTCACCCTCGATAAACAGGACCGGCTTGCGGCTGCCCAGCAAGTCGAGCAGCGCCGTGTCCAGGTCGCGGCTCGAGGTCATCACCTCATAGTCCCATGCCACTGAATCGGGGTCAAACTCCTTGACCCATACACACTGGTTGTCGATACGGGTACTGGCGAAGTCTACATCGTGGGTGTTGTAGATGAAGGTGCAATCGGGGCGCATCTGCTCGAGCACATTCCACAGCGTGCGCATGATGCTGCTGTGGATGAAGGTCTCGGGATCATCAACCAAGATGGCGGCATCGGGCATGGCATAGAGCACGGCGCCGATGTAATAGAGCACCGATTTCTCACCGTCGCTCAGGCGCATCAACGGATATTTGTCCTCATAGCCCTCGGTGGAGAACATCAGCTTGCCGTTCTCGCGTAGCACCTTGTTCTTGGGGAAGACTTCCTGCCATTTCTTGACGGCGATGTCGAGCTTGGTCTTCGGGAACTCCATCTGCTCGTCCATGAGCTTGTGGGCCTTGAAATTCATCAGCTCACGGAACTCGTCGCTGAGCATGACATAGAAAAGCTTGTCGAATTCGGTATCGGCCGTGTTTTTCAGATGTGGGTTGGCGGCGTTCATCCGGTTGAACAGGTCCTCGATGGAGCCGGGCAGCGGTTTCACGCTGGCAGGGGAGGGGAACAGGGCTTTCAGCGCCGAGATGCGATAGGCCTTGTCGCCCAGTTCATCAACGAGGGCCGAGCAAAAGCGGCTCTTGCCGGCACCGTTGGTACCGATGATGGTAATTTGTTTGGAATCCATCAGCACATCGGGCTGGTGGCCGTCCATTCTTTTTGGTAGTCTGATGTCCATGTCGATGGTCGTTTGGTTTCTTGTGGGTAAAATTACTCCTTTTTTCGCATTGCACCAACGATTTTGCCCCCAAAGTGCCCAAATGGGCGTTTTTTCACCTGCTCTCGTGGCCTGTGTGCCATTTTATTGCTATTTTTGCCGTAGTTATGATGGAGTATGTGAATGCTTTTGTGTCGATGCTTAACGGCATGTCGCCTTACCTGCTGTTGGGCTTCTTCATCGCCGGTCTGTTGCACGCTTTCGTGCCGTCGGCGATCTATAGCCGCTACCTGTCGGGCACGGGATTGCGCTCGGTGGTCACGGCGGCGGCTTTCGGCATTCCGTTGCCCCTGTGCTCATGTGGCGTGTTGCCCACGGCGGTCGCCCTTCGCCGCAGCGGAGCCTCGCGGGCGTCCTCCACATCATTCCTCATCGCCACGCCCCAAACGGGTGTCGATAGCATCGCGGCAACCTACTCGATGATGGGTCTGCCTTTTGCCATCCTGCGCCCTGTGGCAGCCTTGGTGACCTCGTTGGTCGGCGGACTGGCCGTCGGTCACTGGGAGCGCAAGGGTGTCCTCGACGATGTGAAGGATGATGCCAACTATGAGTTCAGCGAGCTACCCAAGGGCTTGTGGAACAAGGCGGTGGCTACCTTGAAATACGGCTTCTTTGACATGATGCAGAGCATCGGGCGCTGGCTGCTGCTTGGTCTGGTGGTGGCGACGCTCATCACCGTGTTGCTGCCCGATGACTTCTTCTCGACCTATGCCCGCTGGACATTATTGAACATGTTCATCATCGTACTAGTAGCGGTGCCCATGTATGTGTGCGCAACAGGTTCCATCCCCATTGCCGCTGCTCTAATGCTCAAAGGTATGTCGCCCGGCTGCGCACTGGTTCTGCT
>JAFZSS010000011.1 GCA_017619255.1 Muribaculaceae bacterium | reverse complement strand
TCACCTCTTTTTCTTTGAGGTTCAGCACATTGCAGGGACAAGCCACAACACACAGGCGGCATCCCTTGCATCGTTCCGTATTCACTACTACGGCTCCATGAATTTTTGCCATAAAAGAAATAGTTTAAAGTTTAAAAGGTTATTAATCTTGTAGTTCGTCTAATTACCGCAAAAATACTTCTTTTTGGGGACATGACAAGCAAAAATGTATGATTATTTACTAACAAATGGTGATTTTTCTGAGAAACCCTGCCAGCCCGATATAAAAAACGGGCGGCGGGACCAGCATGGGTCTCGCCGCCTTCTCTATTGACGGGGGCTCGCAAAAAGCCCAATTGGGATTACTTTTTGTTGTAGGCGTCTATGATGTTCCCGATAGTGTCGTCGATGCGCATGCGATAGAACGAGCGCCAAACGAAGAACACAGCCACAATCACAAACACGATGCCCATCCAGGGAGCCACTGACTGGAAGTTGGGAGCAATCGCCATCTCCATGGCAAGCAGGCCGAACAGGGTAGTGAACTTGATGATGGGGTTCAACGAAACCGACGAGGTGTCCTTGAAGGGATCGCCCACGGTGTCACCGACAACCGACGCGTCGTGCAGGTCGGTACCCTTGAGGTCGAGGTCCACCTCAACCACCTTTTTGCTGTTATCCCAGCTACCACCGGCATTGGCCATGAACACAGCCTGGAACAGGCCGAACAAGGCAATTGAGATCAGGTAAGAAACGAAAAGCGAAACAGCATTGTTGCCACCTACGCTGCCCGGCGATGCCAAGCAGGCAAAGCCCAAGGCAAAGAAGAAGATAGCAAGGAAGATGTTGAACATGCCCTTCTGAGCATACTGAGTACAGATTCTCACCACCTCAACCGATGACTTGGTATCGGCCTTCTTGGGTGCGTTGGGATCGAGCTTGATGTGGTCCTTGATAAAGGCCACGGCACGGTTGGCACCCACGGTAACAGCCTGTGTCGAAGCTCCGGTAAACCAATAGATAACGCAACCTCCCAGCAGGAAGCCGATGATAGTGTAAGCGTTCAAGAGGTTCAACAAGCTGGCGGGATCCACGCCGAGGGTCTTCATGATCACCAGGATGATAGAGAAAATCATCGTGGTGGCGCCCACCACAGCCGTACCGATGAGCACGGGCTTGGCAGTAGCTTTGAAGGTGTTGCCGGCACCATCGTTCTCCTCCAGGTAGTGCTTGGACTTCTCCCAATCGGGCTTGAAACCGAAGTCACGCTCAATCTCCTCGTCCTTGTTGGGAACTTCCTCGATCAGCGACAGTTCATAGACGCTCTGGGCGTTATCGGTCACGGGGCCGTAGCTGTCCACTGCGATGGTCACGGGACCCATGCCCAGCATGCCGAAGGCCACCAGACCAAAAGCGAAGATGGCGGGATAGAGCATCATGTCCATAGGAATATTTTTAACCACTTCCAGACTGATCGCATCGGGGGTGGGAATGCCCAGTGAGAGTGCATAGCCTGCAAACATCAGGATAGCGAACGCCAGCCCCGTCCAGAAACCGGAATAATTGCCGGCCACAAATCCACTCAGGATATTCAGAGAAGCGCCACCGTGATGCGAAGCCTTCACAACTTCCTGCACATGGCCACTCTTGGGAGAGGTGAATACCTTGGTGATTTCAGGAATAAGAGCAGCGCCCAGCGTACCCAACGATATAATGCTCGCCAATTGCCACCACAGATTGGGATTGTGCATGATGTCACACACACGGCCCAACTGGAAGTAGGAAACACAATAAGTAACGGCGATACTCAGCGCCGAAGCAGTCCAAATGAGGCTGGTCAACGGTTTCTCGAAGTCCAGGCTGTCCTTGCCGGCGTATTTTGCCTTGCAGAAAGCCTTGTTAATCCAGTAAGCCACAATGGAGGTGATGACCATGAGGATACGCATCGAGAAAATCCAGATAAGCAGGTCCTTCTGGATATCAGGATTGCCAACCGCAAGCAGGATGAATGACACCAAAGCGACACCGGTCACACCATAGGTCTCAAAACCGTCGGCAGTGGGACCAACGCTGTCACCAGCATTGTCGCCGGTACAGTCGGCAATCACACCGGGGTTGCGGGGGTCATCCTCGCCAATCTTGAAGACCACCTTCATTAGGTCACTGCCGATATCGGCAATCTTGGTGAAGATGCCGCCGGCGATACGCAAGGCACTGGCACCAAGGCTCTCACCGATAGCAAAACCGATAAAGCACACACCAGCCAGGTTGCAGGGAACCAGCAGCAGGATGGCCAACATGATGAACAGCTCAACGCACACCAGCATCACGCCGATGCTCATACCCGCATTCAGGGGGATATTGAGCAGACGCAACGGGTCACGGCGCAGCGAAGCGAACGCCATGCGCGCGTTGGCATAAGTGTTCATACGGATACCATAGGCAGCCACGGCATAAGAGCCAAGCATACCGATTACGGTGGACAACAGAATGATGAGCACTTCCCACACCTTCATGTGACTCAGGCCACCGAAATAGAAGGCCACCACGATGCCGATGAAGATGAACAGAATGGCCAGAAATTTGCCTTGTTGTTTAAGGTAGGTGGAACAGGTCTTGAAAATGACCTCACCAATCTCGCGCATTGCGGGGTGAACCGGCAGGCTCTTGGTCTTCAAGAAGTGATAGACGCCAAAGAGTATACCCAGGACGGTCACCAGGAATCCCCAATGCAAGAAACTTAACTCATGCACCGACTGGGGAATCACCAAATCGGCTTCACTGGCCCTCAAACCAAAGCTTGAGGCTAATGCCAGCAGGAGAACAAAAGATTTCTTCATAGATAATAATCAGTGTTTGAGTATGTTGATATTTAATTATTTCAGGGTTTTCATGAAGTTTATAAGAGATTATCCTCTTAAAAACGACCGCAAAGATACTATCATTTTTTCTAATAGGTGTAATAATATTGAGAAATTAACACCCCTAACTCCTAAAAAATTTGTTTCGCGTCGCTAAAAAGGCAAAAAAGATGGCAAAAAAATCGGTTTATTTCGGTTATAAGTGACAAAATGCCGATTCTTTTGCCAAAATGG
Organism: Muribaculaceae bacterium; assembly: GCA_017619255.1. GTDB lineage: Bacteria > Bacteroidota > Bacteroidia > Bacteroidales > Muribaculaceae > Sodaliphilus. The sequence goes on along the minus strand of JAFZSS010000011.1, from coordinate 10,286 downwards.
TGGCAAAAACCCAAGTTATAATTTATAACTTTAGGTATGATTATTCAAACACATAATTAAGGAAATCATGCAATGGTTTAAGAGGTTGTAAGTCGCCGGCAACGCGCTCAACCCAATCCTCACAGTCGAAGTAATCCTCGTCAACATTCATCACCAGGAGGTATTCCTTCATTTTCAGGTATTGAGCCATTGGATGCTCCCTGGAGAAGCCCTTGGGCATTGTCTTGAGCGACCGCGACATCCACTGGTAGCGTGAGGTGATGGCAGGGTCATTGATGATGGCGAGAAATTCCTCGGGCTCAGCGTCGATGAGGCCACGCAGCTGGTCCAGTATGGACTTCTCAGGCCACCAGATGCCGCCGCACAGCATCAGCTCCTCGACTCCGAAGTGGACATAATAGCATGACTGCACCGTGTGGCGCCCGCCCCTGCCGATGACACCCGAGAAGTAATTCTTGTAGGGGCGCTTATCGTGGGAGAAACGGATATCACGATAGATGCGGTAAATGCTGTCCTTGACTGCCAGGCCACGCGCCTGCGGGTCATAGTCTGCGACAAGGCCGATGAGCCGTTCCATGTCCTGCTCCCATGGCCGGCGCAAAGCATCATACTGGTCCTTGTGAGTCTTGAACCATGCGCGATCGTTGTTGATGGCAAGCCGGCGAAGGAAACTTAATATCTCTGGAATATTACTTGCTGATTTCATAATCGACACTCACTAAATAGCTCACTACAAAGGTAATCCAAATGTCCCGAATAGCCAAACCGTACATGAATATACAACAACACAAGCCCCACCCGCGCCGTGAGAGAATCACACAAATCTCTCACTAAAAGCGATAAACCGTCAAGCTGCTGCGTGGAAAATATGAAAAATATCAGCAAAAATCTTTGTTTGTTTTAAAAATCGTTATTACCTTTGGAGCGCCATTCAACAAGATCGAACACTTTTTTTCTAATAACATACACTTTATTACTTAATCTTTAAAGGCTTATGAAAAAATTTCTATTCTTTTTAACCGCCATGATTATGGCGATGTCATTGACGGCCGCTCCTGTGGATCCGGCCTCTGCCATGAAGAAAGCTCAGAAGTTCCTAGCCAATGAGCTTTATGCAGGTAAAATGATGGCCCCGGCAGCCCTACAACCAGTGCTGCTCAAGGCCGAGATGGGCACCGTGAAGTTTAACGAACCCGTCTATTACATCTTCAACACAGCTACCACCTTTATCGTAGTCGCCGGTGACGACCGCGCCGAGGAAATCCTCATGGTGGGTGACCGTCCCCTTAAGGATGTGAACAACCTGCCTTGGGGCCTCAGGGACCTGCTGGGCCAATACAAGGACCAGATCATGTACCTGCAGGAAAACCCAAATCTGGAACCGAACCTGATTGCCAGTCCTGCCAATTCACCTCAACTGCGTGCCGGAACTTACGGCCCGCTGTTGACATGCAATTGGGACCAGGAAGCCCCTTACTACAATCTATGTAAGTTTGGTAATTACCAGTGTTTGACCGGTTGCCCAGCGACCTCGGCATCGATGGTATTCTACTACTGGAAATATCCCACGGCCGCTACACCTGCCGTACCAGGCTACAAGTCGACCATCAGCTACTCAAGCTATGGTTCCACCAGCTATACCCACTCGGCACTGCCCTCGACAACATTTGACTGGGCCAACATGCTGGACAGCTACACAGGCAGCTACACTACAGCTCAAGGCACCGCAGTTGCCACGCTGATGCGTTATGTGGGCCAAGCCGAGCACATGGGTTATGGAACGAGTTCTGCTGGCGGTAGTGGTGTGAGCGTGGACAGCGTTTGTAACATCCGCAACGCGTTTACCTTCTTCGGTTATGATTCAAACACGACTCGTTTCGTCAAGAAGACCAGTGCCTATAGTGGAGGCACCACCCTCTATACCGACTCCCAGTGGGCTTCGATGATTCAGGAGGAGATGGCCGCAGGCCGCCCCATCGTCTTCTGTGCCGTGAGCTCCAACGCCGGCGGACATGCCTTCAATGTTGACGGTTACAACAGCAGCACCAACAAGTACCATGTCAACTTTGGTTGGAGTGGTGACGGTAATGCCTGGTGTTCGCTGAACTCCTTCGGCTACAGCAGCTATAACTTTAATGTATATCAGCAGATGGTTATCGGTATCCAGCCGCCCAGTGGCAGCACAACGCCGACGCCCGTGCTGACCGTCAGCCCGTCAACGCTCAGCTTCAGCACCACTGCTGGACAGACCGTGACCAAGACATTCACTGTTACCGGAACCAATCTTACCAGCAATGTTACCCTGACCAAGACCGATGCCAATGGCGTTTACAGTGTTTCACCGACAACCATCAGCGCCAGTGCCGCCGCCAGCGGTGCCACCGTTACCGTGACTTATAACCCCACGGCAGCCGGCACCCACTCAGGCAGCATTAAGATTTCCAGCTCAGGGGCATCAGATTTGACAGTTTCCTTGTCAGGCACCGCACAGGCAGCAGCTCTGGAGACTTATACTCCCGTGATGAGCGCTGCCAACAGCAGCTATATCACCACCAACAGCTTCCGTGCCAACTGGACCGACCAGACGCCCAGTGCCAATGTGACAAGCTATACCCTGCAAGTAACTGAAAAGGGCAGCACCCCCGCCATTTCACAGTTGGCTAACATCGACTTGAGCGGCGTGACGCAAGTCACCAACTCCAACGGCTATCTCAGCGATGTGTCGAGCAACATCACTTCCTATCTGGGTACCGGATGGACCGCTTCAACCTATGTATATGCCAACACGGGCATGCTTATCACCGGCGGCAACCTGGTATCACCCACCTATAGCCTCTCGGGCTACAGCAAGGTAACGGTTAAAGTAAAAGCCTATTCCTACTACTCAAGTTACTATGGCAACGCCACCCTGAGTGTAAGCACCGGCAGTGCTAGTCAGACTCAGGCCTTGACCGACACAGATACCGAGTACACCTTCGTTCTGAATTGCTCATCAAGTGACAAGGTGACCATCGGTTCCACCAGCAACTATATCAGTGTGAGCAACATCGAGATCTATGCCGGCGACGCATCTTCCCTCAACATGTTTGCAGCCAGCGAGACCGGTGGAGAGACCAGCCGCACCATCACTGGCATCACCAACAAGTACTACACAGTGAGCAACCTGAAGGAAGGTGGCACCTTTACTTATAAGGTGAAAGCCATCTACAGTGACGGCAGCCAGAGTGCATGGAGTAACGAGCAGGAAGTCACCCTGACTCAAGCTGCTGTTGCAACGCCAACCCTGACCGTGACTCCCGCAACGCTGAGCATGAGTGCCTACACCGGCGAGACCGCTACCGCCACCTTCAAGGTAACGGGTGCTGACCTCACCGGCAATGTGACGCTCACCAAGAGCGGTTCCAGTGTCTTCAGCATCACACCGACCACCATCACGGCAGCCAATGCCGCCAATGGCGTCAATGTGACCGTGACCTATGCTCCCACCGCTACCGGCACACAGACCGCAACCATCACCGTGGCCAGCTCGGGAGCCGAGAGCAAGACCGTCACCCTGACTGGTACTGCCACCACCGCACCCATCACGACCTACACTCCCGTGATGAGCGCCGCCAACAGCAGCTATGTCACCAGCTCGAGCTTCCGTGCCGACTGGACCGACCAGACAGCAAGCGCCAATGTGTCCAGCTACACCCTCCAGGTTAACGGCCAGGGCGGCTCAACACCGTCAACCAACCCCACCCTGCTGGGCAGCATCAACGGCAGCAACTACACTGGCAGCTACAAGACCATCACGCTGAGTTCGCCTTGGGGCGGCACCAATGTCAAGGGTGGTAACAGCGCCGTTTACATCAGCAAGAATGGTAAGATCACCTTTACTATTCCTTCGGGCTACAACAGCAACACCACCTTCACCGTGAAGATCACCACGGTAACCGGCACCTACGGTACTGGTAACTTCACTGTTGCCGCTACCCAAACCTCGGCTGTGGGCCACACCTTCAGCAAGGGTGAGACCTACGCATGGACTGTAACCGGCAAGACGGGCGATGTCATCACGATCACCTCGACCGACAGCAGCTACTCGCCCGATGCGTCGCTGATTGAGGTTTATGCAGGCAATGCAACTCTCAACGCCACTGAAACCGGCGACGCTACGACCCGCACCATCACCGGTATCACCAACAAGTACTACACAGTACAGAACTTGACAGCTGGCGCTACCTACACCTATAAGGTAAAGGCCATTTACACTGACGGCAGCGAGAGCGCCTGGAGTAACGAGCAGAGCGTCACCCTCAAGGATGAAGAGCCCGCTGCTACTCCCACCTTGACGGTGACTCCCACCAGCTTGAGCATGACCGCCAATGTGGGTGAGACCAAGACGGCCACCTTCAAGGTGACGGGTGCTGACCTCACCGGCAATGTAACCCTCAACCTGACCGGTGCAAGCGTCTTCAGCATCTCGCCGACAACCATCACAGCCGCCAATGCAGCCAACGGCGTGAATGTGACCGTGACCTACGCTCCCACTGCTTATGGCACACAGACTGCCACCGTTACCGTGGCCAGCTCGGGTGCCGAGAGCAAGACCGTCGCCCTCACTGGCAACGCCACCATCAACAAGGCCACCCCCGTACTTGGTTCTGCCACTAATATCTCCAGCACCAGCTTCACAGCCAACTGGACTCACGATGTAGATGCATCGACAGTATCGAGCTACACGCTCTATGGTACGCTAACCGCACAGCCTGGCGGTGATGAGCCTGGCGGTGATGAGCCCGGCGGCGCAACCCTGCTCGGCAGCCTTGACGGCAGCAATTACACCGGCAGCTATGCAAGCATCACGCTGACCTCGCCATGGGGCGGCAGCAATGTCAAGGCCGGCAACGGAGCCATCTACACCAAGAACACCACATCGTGGTGGAGTTCTTCGACGACCCGTGGTTACATCACTTACACGATTCCTTCGGGTTACAGCAATGCCACCTTCACAATCATGATCACCACCGCCAATAACAGCTATGGCGCAGGTAATATCACGGTGAAGTCGTCTAAGACATCGGCTGTAGGACACACCTTCGTTAAGGGTGAGACCTATGCATGGACCGTGACCGGTAGCGCTGGTGATGTCATCACCATCTACTCGACCGACAGCAGCTACTCGCCCGACATGACGCTCATCAGCGTTTATGCTGGCACTGCCTCGCTCAACGCAACGGCTACCGGCGACAACACCAACTTTGTCATCACCGACATTGCCGCTGGCTCGACGGGCATCACCTTGAGCAACCTGGTAGAGGGTGGCACCTACTCCTACTATCTTGTGGTCAACTATGTTGACGGCACCACCGCCACCAGTAACACCCAGGAAGTAACCCTCGTAAGCCTGAATGTTGGCAATAATACCGCGATTACCTCACTGGCCGCCGATGGCGACGAGATTGAGTCGGTAACCTATGTCAACATGTCGGGTGTTCAGAGCAAGGAGCCTTGGGACGGTGTCAACATCGTGGTTACCCGCTACCGCAGCGGCGCTGTGAAGAGCAGCAAGGTACTGTACTGATAAGACCAGTCATTGTCAGGCCTACTGACAATCATCCCTAACAGTAAGGGTGGAGCCTCAAGGGTTCCACCCTTATTTTATGAAATCAGCAAAAAATCAACAAAACACACAGAAAAACCAAGAAAACTTTTGGGGTTTTAAAAGTTTTCAAGTAATTTTGCAGCCTGAAATGTAAATAAACCATATACTGAACAATGACAACCGACACAAGAGAACGCATCATTCAAGAGTGCAACACCATGCTGATAAGCGTTGGGCCGTCCTCAATGACGATGGACGATGTGGCACGCGCCTGCGGCATTTCGAAGCGCACCCTCTATGAAGCTTTCCCAGACAAACGGACGCTCATCAGGGAATGTGTACACCGGCAGCACCAGATCAAGAACGCCGAGGTCAAGGAAATTTTCGAAACATCCAACAACTGCTTTGAGGCGATGTACCGTGTGTATCAACGGGCACGCGAGGTATATAAAAGCACTTCGGTAGCATTCATCAATGACATCAAGCGACTGTATCCCGAAATATTCGACAAGCACATGGAAAGTGAGAAAGTCACGGTGAACGGTCTCGCCAATGTCTTGCGCAAAGCCCAGGAAGAGGGTCTTGTCATCAAGCGCATCAATCCTGAGATTGCCGCCTATCTGTTTGTGCTGTCGATGCGTGAGCTGCACGAGAAAGCCAGCTTCAATACCTTTGGATTCAAGGAGGCCGACCTGTTTGACCATGTGTTTATCAGCTTCCTCAGGGGCGTCGCCACGCTCAAGGGAATTGAGATGGTCGACTACCTCGAGAACCCTCAAACCGAAAATCAATAAAACAACACTATACAATGTTCAACAAGAAAGTTTACTACATTATTCTATTAATGTTAATCGGCGGTGGCTTGAGCGGCAAAGCCCAATTGGCTTTGTCACTGGATGAGTGTGTGCGCATCGCCTTGAACGAGAACCCCTCCATCAAAGTGCAGGAGATGGAAATCACCCGTGTGGATTACAGTCGCAAGGAGGTGCTTGGTCAACTGCTACCCTCAATCAACATGGCTGGCCAGTACACACGCAACTTGTCATTGCAGACGATGTACATGGACACCGATGCCGGCACAATGGCCATCAAGATGGGTAGTGACAACAACCACAGCGGCGGTTTTCAGGCATCCATCCCCCTTGTGGTTCCTCAGTTATGGAAATCCATCAAGTTGAGTGAGAACCAGATTCTACAGAATGTTGAAGCCGCCCGTGCCAACAAGTTGTCGCTGGTGAACCAAGTGGAGAAGACTTATTATTCCTTGCTGTTGGCTCAAGACAGCAAGCGTGTGATCGAAGAGAACCATGCTACTGCCAAGTTGAACGCCGACATCTTCCAGAAGAAATATGACCTGGGCGCCGCATCAGAATATGATGTGCTCCGTGCCAATGTCGCGGTGACCAATCTTGAGCCGTCGATTCTCGAAGCCGAGAACTCCATCAATGCCCTGCTACTCCAATTGAAAGTCCTTATGGGCATGGATGTGCGCACCGACATCGTGCCGAGCCAGCAACTGAGCGACTTCAGGGGTGAGATGTATGAGCGCGTGCTGAGCAATACGCTGGGCAGCGACACTACACTTGCCAACAACACGAACCTGAAGGCGCTGGACCTGCAGACCGACTACCTGAAAAAAGTCCTCGATGTGCAGAAGATGGCCTGGTACCCCACCCTGACCGGTAGCGCCAGCTTGATGTGGCATTCGATGAACAACGGCAGCCCCATCAGCGGATTCCGTTGGAGCCGCGCGTCAAGCCTGGGCCTGACCCTCGCTTTCCCCATTTTCCAAGGCGGCCAACGCTACTACAAACAAAAACAGGCCGAGATCGCTGTCGAGGAGATGAAATGGCAACGCGAGAATCTGGAACGCAGCCTGCACATGCAGGTGGAGACACAAAACGACGCCATCGCCAAGAACCTCAAACAGATTGAAAGCAGCGAAGGCAATGTGCACATGGCAGAAAAGGCCAACGACATCATGCAGAAGAGTTTTAAAATCGGAGCCGCATCGTTCATCCAGTTGCGCGACACCGAGGATGCCCTGATGGCTGCCCGCCTCGCCTACTACCAGGCTATCTACAACTACCTGGTGGCCGAGAGCGACCTGGAATATGTGTTAGGCAACACGCCCTATGTGAGATAGAATAAGACCTATTGGTCTCATTTACCTAATTGAACCCATTTAGAAAAAACAAACAACAAAATAACGACAAACAAATGAAGACAAAGAAACTTTTAACAGCTGTGATGCTCGTTTTGGCCTTGGTATCATGCTCCAGCAAAGACGAGAAAAAAGTAACCGACCCCAAGGATGAAATGCCCATCGTCGAGGTAACTACCATCGGCGAACAGGCCGTATCGCAGACAAGCGAATACACCGGTACCGTCGAAGCGTTCAAGACGAACAACATCTCGTCCAACAGCGGTTCGCGCATCAAGAGCATCCTGGTGAATGTCGGCTCACGCGTGAGCAGGGGCCAGCGTTTGGTCATCCTCGATGATGTGAACATCGCCCAGCAACAGATTGCCCTCAGCAATCTCAAGCGTGAGTTAGACCGGGCCCGTGAATTGGTAAAGATCGGCGGCGGCACCCAGCAGACCGTGGATCAATTGCAAGCCCAATATGACGCAAATGCCCGCGCCATCCGCACGATGCAAGAAAACACGGTGCTCACTTCCCCCGTGAGCGGCGTTGTCACTGCCAAGAACTATGATGCCGGCGACCTGCCTTCGGGTCTTCCCATCCTCACCATTGAGCAGCAGCAGCCGCTCAAGGTCATCGTCAATGTGAACGAGAGCGAGTATCCCCATGTTAAGAAGGGCATGCCCGTGAAGGTGACCTTCGACACCTATGGTGACGAGGTATTCAACGGCCAGGTCTATCTGATTCATCCCACCGTCGACGCCACCAGCCGCACCTTCCAAGTCGAGGTGGCCATCACCAACCGCCAGGACAAGGTGCGAACCGGCATGTTTGCCCGTGTAGGCTTCAACTATGGCACTACCCACAGCGTCGTCGTTCCTGACCGCGCCATCCAGAAGCAGGTAGGCTCCGGCGTGCGCTATGTCTGGGTTTACCAGGGTGGAGAAGTTGAGTTCCGTGAGGTGGAACTGGGTCAGCGTCTCGAAGACCGTTACGAAATCAAGGGAGGTCTTGCTCCCGGCACACAAGTGGTTATCGCTGGTGCATCCCGCCTGCAAGACGGCGCAAAAGTTCAACTCAAGAAGTAAAATAGCTTTTAGCTATCAACAATTAGCTGTTAGCCCTTAGGAACAAGAAACTACGACTAAGGACTAAGGACTAGAAACTAAAAAACAATAGATTCAATTATGAGTTTATATTCCAGTTCAGTAAAACGACCAGTGACCACAATCCTTGTGTTTGTGGCGCTGATTGTGCTGGGTCTGTTCTCTCTCAAGAAACTGCCCATCGACTTGTTCCCGGACATCGAGACCAACACCATCATGGTGATGACAACCTATACGGGAACCAGTGCGGCAGATATTGAGCAGAATGTGACACGCCCGCTCGAGAACACCCTCAACTCGGTAGAGCACCTCAAGCACATCACCTCCAGCAGTAAGGAAAATGTTTCCATCATCACCCTGGAGTTTGAATTCGGCTATGATATCAATGTGTTGACCAACGATGTGCGCGATAAACTCGATATGGTGTCGAGTTACCTGCCCGATGATGCCAACACGCCCATCATTTTCAAGTTCAGCAGTGACATGATTCCCATCGTGCTCCTGTCGGTACAAGCCGACAAGAGTATGCCGGGACTATATAAAATCCTTGACGAGAATGTCGCCAACCCGTTGGCGCGTGTCGACGGTGTGGGTTCGGTGTCCATCGCCGGAGCTCCCAAGCGAGAGGTCCACATCTATCTCGACCCCCTGCGCATGGAAGCCTATAACCTGAGCGTCGAGACTGTCGCCTCGCTCATCGGTGTGGAAAACCGCAATATCCCTGGCGGTACATTCGACATCGGTAACGAAACCTACTCCTTGCGTGTGCAAGGCGAGTTCAGCGACCCACAGCAGATGGGAGATATCGTTGTGGGCATGTCGCCCACAGGCGGTGCCGTCCACCTGCGAGATGTGGCACGCATCGACGACTCGCTCGAGGAGCGTGCTCAAGAGAGTTACAACAACGGCGTCCAGGGCGCGATGATCATCGTGCAGAAACAATCGGGTGCCAACTCGGTACAGATCTCTACCAAGATTGCCGAGGAATTGCCCAAGATTCAGAAGAACCTGCCCAGCGATGTGAAACTGGGCTATATCGTGGATACAAGCGACAATATCCGCAGCACCATCGCCTCGCTGGTCGAGACTGTGTTGTTCGCACTGTTGTTTGTGGGTATCGTGGTGTTTGTGTTCCTGGGTCGATGGCGCGCTACAGTTATCGTGTTGGTGACCATCCCCATCTCGTTGATTGCTTCGTTCATCTACCTGTATGCCACGGGTAACTCACTGAACATCGTGTCACTGTCGGCATTGTCCATTGCCATCGGTATGGTGGTCGACGATGCGATTGTGGTGCTCGAGAATGTGACGACGCACATCGAGCGAGGCTCGGCACCCAAGCAGGCCGCCGTCAACGGCACCAACGAGGTCGCCCTCTCGGTAATGGCCTCGACACTGACACTGATTGCGGTGTTCTTCCCGCTGACGCTGGTGACCGGTATGACTG
>JAFZSS010000094.1 GCA_017619255.1 Muribaculaceae bacterium | reverse complement strand
TGGTGACAGCAAAAAGCGCCTTTGGCACCGTTGCCAACGGTACTATGACCAATGGACGCTTGAATGCCGGTTCCACAAGTGCAACCTCGACCCAAAACAATGCCTCGATGGACGAGAGCTATGGCAACGATTTCTACATGTCGTTATATGCCAAGCCCGACAAGTTCAATGTGTGGCTGAAATACACCCAAGGCACCGCTAATGACGACAACAAAGCCAAAGTGAGCGTAAAGACCTTTGATGGCACCTACTACCAAGAACCCGTGGATAAAGAGTACACCAACCTCTCGGGCAGCATCGTCGGCGGACAGATTCCCGCATGTGGGTGGACACTCTACTCGTTCCCCTTTGATTACGACAGCTATGAAGCCAACTGCGCCAAATCCGAGGCCATCTTTGTCACCTTCTCGACCAATGCCAATCCCGGACAGGGCAGCAGCAACGACCAACTCTTTGTTGACGACATGGAACTGGTTTACTTGGGCAACATGACCGACCTGCGTTATCAGGGCACGACCATCGAGGGTTGGAACCCCGCCACGACCTCCTATGACATGGAGTTTACCGCAGTTCCCGACCTCGAAGACTTCACTGCTACCATCGAGGGCGTGAGCGCCGTGCTCACCAAGTCGATGGAGCAAAACGGCCCGAACACTTACCGTATCGCCATCAGCGTGGTATCGGGCGACCTGCAGAATGCCGCTTGTTATGTCATCAATGCCACTGTCGTTCCCGTCAGCACGCCGGGCGATGTGAACAATGACGGCACCATCGACATCAGCGATGCCACCGCATTGATCAATTACCTGCTCTCAGGCAACTCAGACGGCATTAATCTTGCTGCAGCCGACTTGAACAACGATGGCAGCGTGGACATCAGCGATGCCACCACGCTCATCAACTGGCTCCTGAATGGACATTAATCACACAGCATAATTGAATAAAAAAATGAAGAAATTATTTGTAATCTTTGCAGCAGCATGCTGCGCAATGGCCATCAATGCCACCAACTACACCTGCCACATCAAGGTCACCATCAATGGTGAAAGCACTGAGCAGGAAGAAGTCCCCGTTGTGGTTACCCAGAACAATGGCGTTTATAACCTGAGCCTCAATAATTTCGTCCTGTGGGTAGGAGATTTCCCCATGCCCGTGGGAAATATCGCCGTCAGTGATGTCGAGGGCGTTGACGAGTACGGCTATACCACCATCAAGTTTAACGACAACATTAACATCACCGAAGGCGACGACCCGCAGTATGACACATGGGCGGGCCCCCTGCTGGGCGATGTACCCATTGACCTGACAGCGCGCTTTATCGACACCGCCTTGAGTGCCCACATCGATATCGACATGATGTCGATGATCGGACAGGTCATCGGTGTTGAACTCTTCGGCGTGGCTCCTGCCCTCGAGGGCGATGTGAACCATGACGGTGAGGTCAATGTCAGCGATGTTAACAAGGTGATTGACATCATCCTGAGCAAATAATCAACAATATAACACAACATGACAATGAAGAAGTTTTTTTTCATGGCAGTTCTGCTGATGGCAACTGCTCTCACCATGACCTCTTGCGGCAGCGATGAGCCTGAGGAAACCATCACGGCAACAGCAACCTATAACATAACTTTCTCACAGGACCTGCTCAATGCCTGCAATGTATTCATCATCTACAAGGCCGAGAACGGCCGCAATGTGATGGAGGCTGTCACCTCTTCCTGGTGGACCAAAACCGTCACCAGCGATAAGTTCCCCGCCGAGTTTGGTGTGATGTACAAGTTCAGCCCCAAGAGCGACGCCGAACTGACCCAAGAGCAGTATGACCTCACCTGTGACATGAACTTCAGCTGCAAGACCACAAAGGGTGCCAGCTACACCAACAATATGACCATCATCAACGCCTCGGATGTGAGCAAGGACAAGGTAGTCAGCACCATCAACAAGTACAATGGCAAGTCCGTAGGCTTCAGAATTACCAAAGACGGTATCGTCTCTGCGGCCAACAACCTGAACTACGAGTAATTCACTCATCTCATAAACAAAGAAGCGACGGACCGTGGTCTGTCGCTTCTTTTTATAATTTCAGGTTGATGCGTCACTTGACGGGCTCCATGTGGATGGTGACATGGGTCTGCTTGCCGAAGCGCTTCCTCAGCCCTTCCTCGATGGCCGAAGCACGGTCATGGGCTGCCGTGAGCGGCAGGGTGCCGTCCATACGCACATGCGCCTCGATGGCAAAGCGGTTGCCGATGCGGCGCGTGCGCAGGTTATGCGGCTCACTCACATCGGGGAAAGAACAGATGATGTCTTCGATTTCCTTTTCAATCTCACCCGAGAGTGACGACTCGGTCAACTCGCCCACGCTGGTGCGCAACAGGTCGATGGCCACCTTGACG
>JAFZSS010000093.1 GCA_017619255.1 Muribaculaceae bacterium | reverse complement strand
ATGTGAGCAACAGCGAGGCCGTGCGTTACTATAGCCAATGGGCCGATGTCATGGTGCTCGCTCGCGAGCTCAATCTCGAACAGGTGACCAAAATCAGCGGTTTCATCGACCAAAATGACCTTCGCGGGCCCCATGGCGAGCCCGTGAGGCTGGAAATGTTCTGCCACGGCGCCTTATGCATGGCGGTGAGCGGCAAGTGCTACATGAGCCTGCATCAGGAGAACACCAGCGCCAATCGTGGCGCCTGCCGACAAATCTGCCGGCGCGGCTACCTCGTCACCGACCTGGTTAACGGCGACGAACTCGCCATCGAGAACAAGTACATCATGTCACCCAAGGACCTCAAGACCATCCACTTCCTCAACAAGATGGTAGATGCCGGCGTGACCGTGTTCAAGATCGAGGGCCGCGCACGCGGGCCGGAATATGTGCGCACCGTCGTCGGTTGCTATGACGAAGCCCTGAAGGCCATCTGCGACGGCACCTACACCGATGAGCGCATCAGCGAGTGGAACGAGCGCCTAGGCAAGGTGTTCAACCGCGGTTTCTGGGACGGCTACTATATGGGGCAGCGCCTCGGCGAATGGTCGGCAAAATACGGCTCCAGCGCCACAAGGGTCAAAGTCTATGCCGCCAAGGGCATACGCTACTACAGCAAGCTGGGCGTCGCCGAATTCCTCATGGAGGCAGGCGAACTGCATGTGGGCGACGAGGCATGGATCATCGGCCCCACCACGGGCGCCATCCCTCTGACCATCGAGGAAATACGCGTGGACCTCAAACCCGTGGAAAAGACCGTCAAGGGCGAGCACTTCTCCATCAAGACCGAGGCCAAAATCCGCCCCAGCGACAAACTCTACCTCTGGCGCCCCGTCACCCCCAAGGACGCCACCCCGCCCCCACCTCCTGCGTCAACCGCCTACGACTGACGCATCAAGCGACGGCTTTCAGCAATATTTTTTAACCCAACATTAACCTTTAGTAAATAATTAACTAATGGTGTTTTGCGTTTATCCTTCAGTTTTAATTATATAATATTTTTATTCACACCTTTTTATTTACACCCGGAAAAAATATGGAAGAAAACATGAATGAACCAATGACTCCATCCGTGGAGCAGAATGTCACCCTCGGGGATCCTTATGATCCTCAGCCCGAAAAGAAATTTACCCAGACTTTTACATTTAAAGTACTCTTTATCGCCATTCTCTCGCTGCTATTGCTCATTCCCAGCCTGATGATTTCATCACTGGGCGAAGAGCGCAAGCAGACAGCTACCACTGCCGAGAATGAGATTGCCTCAAAATGGGGTTTACCTCAGAATGTCACAGGGCCTGTCATTGTCATACCTTATTACGAAGGGGAAGTGCAGAAAACACATTATATCCTCCCCAAGACGCTCAACATCAATGCCGACATTAAGAGCCAGACGCTATACCGCAACATTTATGAGGCGGTGGTTTATAACAGCGGCATTGACATTGATGGCACATTCAACATTCACGACCTGTTACCAAGCGTGAACAGGGACAAAATATTGCTCAACGAAGCATATGTCGAACTGGGTATTTCCGACCTGCGCGGTATCAGCAAAAAAGTCCAGTTACAACTTGGCGACAAAAATGTTGATGTCAATGACGGGGGGTCAGACAACAACATCCAATTGGGCAAGTCGGATCAACCAGGTTCAGAATACTACAATGAAGTCAACATGGTTGAAAGCGCTCGCGCTACCCATGTTGGTAAGGATGCCTGTGTGGCGATGACCAAAGTGGACCTCAGCGAAATGGCTCAGTCAACAAGCGTGTCTTTCAAGCTTCATATTGACTTGAAAGGGTCCGAAACACTGAATTTCGCGCCCGTTGGCGAGGTCACCAAAATCCATGTCAAGGGTGATTGTTCCACGCCCAGCTTTAACGGCAATTTCCTGCCGACAGAAAGGAATGTGACTGACGACGGATTTGAAGCCACATGGGAGGTCATCAGCATCAACCGCCCCTATCCCCAGGCCTTCAGCGATGGCCAAGCCAAAGAAATCACTGCATCACAGGTCCAGGTGGGCCTGCGTATTCCGGTCAACCGGTTCCAGAAAACAGAGCGGGCCATCAAGTATGCACTGTTGGTCATTGTGCTTACATTTATCGCTGCCCTGTTCTCGGAGTTCAAATTACGCCGTCACATCAATGTGTTCCAATACCTGCTCATCGGCCTGGCATTGGTGCTCTTCTACTCGCTCTTGCTCTCGATGAGCGAGCACATGGCATTTGCTTTGGCTTATCTGATTGCCACCCTGATGACTGTAGGCTTGGTGACCACTTATTTATTTGGTGTGCTCAAAGTCAAGAAACAGGCGTTTATCATAGGTGCAATGCTACTGTTGATGTATGGCTACATCTTTGTTTTGCTGAGCCTCGAGAGTTATGCACTGCTAGCAGGAAGCATCGGACTCTTCATCATCCTCGCGGTCATTATGCACTACTCGTTGAAAATCCGAACCGAAGACTTGCAATAGCCGCCCATCACACCCAAAGCAAAGCTTCCCATAAAAGTTGAACAATCACCAAAATAGCACGAGTGGCCCTGGAGCAATTCCAGAGCCACTCTTTTCATTTAGCCGATGATTTCACTTTCTATGGCATTATCAGCACATCCGAACTGGTAGGCCAAGCTCCTATACCAGGGAAATAATAACGCACCTGCAAATCGGCTCTTTTTGTATTGGGGTCATAAGTTCCCGCATAGCTAGAATCATCGGCGTTAGCATAACCGATCATATAACAAGTGCCATAATCAGGATACTCAAAACACGGTTGAGATTCAATGAACACCTGATTGCTGCCATTTATTGTGAACACGATGTTACATCCTTCATAAACGAAATTCACCATTCGGTATCTGGTGGTATTACCCCCGTCCCTCTGAACTGTCAAATTGTATGAGTCACCAAGCAGGCCTGCCTCATATACACAAGTGCCCATAGTCACCCAATTGCTCCTGGTGACAGTGATTTGCGTCGAAGTGATTTCACCTCCAGTGGCAACATCCTCGGGCGAGAGACTCACGACACAACTGTAAGTTTGGCCTATCTCCATATTATTGAAATATACCGTTGTTGAAGCGGTGGAAGCGCCTTCAGCAAAGAATACATTCTGATTACTCATTGTGACAACACTCGGGTCATCAGTACTGAGAATGAGTGTGGCGGAGTATTCATTATCGGTCCTGTCGCGCGTCAATGTAACAGGAATCCATCTGCGACTATCCTCAGTGTCCTCAATAGTCGATGCTTGCTCAAACGAGATCTTCTGACCGGAAGGATTACCGTTCTGGCAGTGGATAGTGAAGGTGTGGCTAGACAACTGGGTACCTCCGGAATAGCATGCCACATCATAGTCAGACAACATCAACTTGCCGCTATAGGTCTGACCCAGCGTCAACGGATAACAGTAAACCCGAGCCTTAACTGTATTAGAGCCGTCAGGGAAGGTGACATTCCCCGTTACAGACAAGCCGTCAACAGGATTAGCCAGGGAGACACTTGTAACATACTCGCCAACGGTTGAGGCGCGCGTCAAAGTGACATCATAATAGAAATCGGTACGGGCTGTCGTCAGACTTGAAGTGGCTGTCTCAAACGAGACATTCTGACCAACACCGGTAACATCACCAATCGGATTCTGGTCACCCACAGGAATGAATTCAGGATTCATATTGGCATTGCCGTTGAATTCTGCCTGCGGGATGGTCATTACCCATGCATAACTCTCGGGGTCGCTCACAACCTTGCCTGATAACAGCAGGCCTGAGGGCCAGCCGTTCTCGGTAGTGCGCTCAAAACCTT
The DNA here is from genome assembly GCA_017619255.1 of Muribaculaceae bacterium. Classification (GTDB taxonomy): domain Bacteria; phylum Bacteroidota; class Bacteroidia; order Bacteroidales; family Muribaculaceae; genus Sodaliphilus. The sequence goes on along the minus strand of JAFZSS010000093.1, from coordinate 11,185 downwards.
GGTGCAGTCGGCGGATAGTCATGATGCGCCCGTCCTCGCCCCACAGCTCCAGGCGGCGCTGGATCAATATTTCCTCCAGCAGGGAGCCCGTCTCCTCGGTTGTGAGGGCACCCAATGATGTACCGGTCTTATTGCATGTATAATTCGGATCACGCTTAGCCATGAGTTGTGTGAGGTAATTCTTGGCCGAGGTCGTGAGTCCGCGGCGGCAAGCTGCCTCGGCAGCAATCAGATACATCTCCTCGACACGCATGTAGATGTAATCACCTTCCCATTCAGTACCTTCTTTCACTTTAAACTTCTGCGTATCATAGCTTCCAGTGTTATTGCTACTATTGGAACTCCACCACGCACGACGGGCATCAGTGGCGCTCATCTTATTGTAGAGCCACGGCGTGATCTGCTTGGCAGAGCGTATGTAATAGCCACCATTGGGATCCATATGAGCCCACAACGAGGCATACATACCCACTTCATTGGCCGGAATGACGGCACCCCACATCACATTAGCGGCTTCAGTATCATTCAGTCCAGCGAAACCAGATACTTCAAGGATTGTACTTCCGCTTGCATTAATGGCATTGGTTGCCGCGGTAGAGGCGCCGCTCCAGTCTTCCTTGACCAGAGCGATACGGGCTTTGAGACCCATGGCAACGGCATAACTGATATGATCCTTGCGCAACTGCGTCTTGCCCTGAAGGAGCGTTGTGGCCTGCTGAATGTCAGCATCAATCTGGGCATAGACCTGAGCAACGGTAGCACGGCCTTGACCCGTGGGATAGGAGAACTCATAACCAGTGAACAAGGGGACACAAGGCTCACTCTCATGGCCTTTATAAGTGCGGGCAAACCACTGGGCGAGCATGAAATAGCTATAGGCGCGAATAGCGTAGGCTTGACCCACATAATAGTTCACCAGGTTGTTGTCACCAGTGATGGCATCTTTCTGCCCGATGATGCTGTTGGCCTCAGCAATGCAGGTGTAATAGGCAGTCCACAAGTCATAGCTGCGCCAATAGGTGGAGTTATAGTGCTGCTTTTCATTATAGCTGGCATCATACCAGAACCAGCCGTTACCTTGAGCAGACATGACCATGTCGTCGCCCATGACCTCAGCGGCCAGAGTGTAAGCACTGATGCCAAAGCAATGATGAGTGTTTCCATTGGTCGTCCAACCCGCCGTGTGCAGCTTTCGATAGAGGGTTTTCATCGCGTTGGCCAACTCGGTTGTGGAAAAATGGGTTTCAACTATGCCATTCAACAACCTGTTAATCAGATTGGTGGCATCCGAGATGGAAATACTACCGTCTTCATCAACATCACCGTTGATGACATTGGGGTTCTCACCATACAACAAGTAGCTGATGAGTGTCGTGGCATCGGAGATATCCATCGTGCCATCGTCATTCACATCACCGACAATCAACGGCTTGAGCCTTAAATCCATGTCTTGGGCAAGGGTTGGTGCGGCATCCATGACAGCATCCACACCCAACTCGTCCAATACAGCAGGAAAATCTATAGCGTCAGCCCAACTGGGGGAGGCGACGCCAAGCACTGCGATTAACACAAGCGTAAATCGCCGTAAAGCAAGAATCGTTTTCATCATTTTTCTAGGTTTAAGTTTATAATATTTGAGTAATAATTCTATTCTTTAAATTTCATTTAATGAGCATAATTAAACCACAAAGATAGTGTTTAATTAATGAAAAACAAAAAAACCGCCATATTTTGGATGATATTGGCGGTTTCTTTTGAGAAATAAAACTTATTTCTTAGCCGATTTCTTCGGTTTTCCGGTCGGCGTCTTGGCCTTCGGAGCGGTTTTGCGTTTGGGTGGTTTCAACCGTAAAACCTGAGCTGAACGAGCCGGCAAGTACAACTTGAGCCATCCCAAATGGGCGTCGGCATAGAGGCCATCATACTCGGTCAAGTGACTCACCGAACTGTCGATGTTGTCATAGCCGCCATAGCGTGCCGCATCGCTGTCGAACACACCTTCATATTCACCCTCGGGGGCAAGCATGGGATAGTCCACATGAGATTGTGTGGGACTGAAGTTAAAGACAAACACAAGATGGCCTCGCATGTAGGCGAGCACTTGATCATCGTCCTTGTCCCACAGTTTGCGCACGGGAAGGTTCTGGAAATTCTCTACGCTGCCGATGAGATGAATCATATCGTTGTCCCAGTTGTTGAGGAACTGGTACTTCAAGTCTTCACGGTCCACGAGATCCCACTGGCGGCGGGCATACTTGTAGCTCCAGCCGTTACCCTCGCGGGGGAAGTCAATCCACTCAGGATGGCCCCATTCGTTACCCATGAAGTTGAGATAGGCACCATTGATGAGCGAGGCGGTCACGAGGCGTATCATCTTGTGCAACGCCATGCCACGATCCACCGTGCCGTCATGGTCACCGGTCATCATGTGCCAGTACATCTCTTTGTCAATCAGGCGGAAGATGATGGTCTTGTCGCCCACCAGCGCCTGGTCATGGCTCTCGGCATAAGACACGGTTTTCTCGTCGGCGCGGCGATTCGTCAGTTCCCAGAAGATGGATGTGGGGTGCCAATCCTCGTCTTTCCGCTCTTTAATCGTCTTAATCCAGTAGTCGGGGATGCCCATCGCCATACGGTAGTCAAAGCCGATACCACCGTCCTTGAAGGAGCGTGCCAGACCCGGCATACCGCTCATTTCCTCGGCAATGGTGATGGCATTGGGATTGATGTCATGAATGAGAACATTGGCAAGAGTCAAGTAGGTGATGGCATTGGTATCCTCGCCACCGTCATAATAGTCGTCATAGCTGCCGAAGGCCTGACCCAAGCCGTGACTGTAATACAGCATCGAGGTCACACCATCAAAGCGGAAGCCGTCAAACTTGTATTCTTCCAACCAATACTTGCAGTTGGAGAGCAGGAAATTCAATACTGCGTTCTTGCCATAGTCAAAGCACAGCGAGTCCCACGCGGGATGCTCACGCTTGTCGTCACCATAGAAGTAAAGGTCACCCGTGCCGTCAAAGCAGCCCAGGCCCTCGACCTCGTTCTTCACCGCATGGGAGTGCACGATGTCCATGATGACGGCAACACCGGCGGCATGGGCATCATCGATGAGGTGCTTCAACTCCTCGGGGGTGCCGAAGCGCGACGAGGCGGCATAGAAACTCGACACATGATAACCGAACGAGCCGTAATAGGGGTGTTCCTGGATAGCCATGATCTGGATGGCGTTATAACCGTCGGCAACGATGCGCGGCAAGACATTCACACGGAATTCCTCATAGGTGCCCACGCCCTCGCGGTTCTGTGCCATGCCGATGTGACATTCATAGATAAGCAGAGGCTTTGTGTTAGGAACAAATTTCTTGATCTTGAATGTATAAGACTCCTCAGGATCCCATACCTGGGCCGAGAAGATATAGGTCTTATCATCCTGCACTACGCGGGTGGCATAGGCCGGAATGCGCTCGCCTTCCCCACCCTGCCAATGAACACGCAGCTTGTACAAGTCACCGTGGTGCATGGCGCGTTTCGGCAACTTGATTTCCCAGTTGCCGCCTTCAAGGCGCTTCAAGCGGTAAGGGGCACATTCGCGCCAGTCGTTAAACTGCCCGATGAGATAAATCTCGGTCGCATTGGGAGCCCATTCACGGAACACCCAACCGCCGTCGGCACTACGGTGAAGGCCAAAGTAATTGTAAGCATTGGCAAACTCCACAAGGTTGCCAGTGCCACTGGTGAGCTCCTCAATCTTGTTCACAGCGTCCTGATGGCGCCCGTTGATGGCATCGCTGTAAGGCTCCAGCCAGGGGTCATCATTGATAATCGCAAGATTCTTTTTCTTCCTCATAATCGGTCAATTCTTGGTTGGTGATGACTACAAAGGTACAAAAAAATGACAACCACATTGCTATTTTGGCACCCTTTTTGCTTTTACGAATCGAAATCGATTGCAATACTGCATCAAAAAATGAAGAAAAAATTCAATAATTTAATGAGATATTGAAAAAAATATTATATTTGCCAATTCAATTGCGAATATTAACAACTTAATAATAGCTTTATTACTTATGAGACTTGAAGGAAGACGCGAAAGCGAGAATGTTGAAGATCGCCGTGGTATGAGCACTGGTACCAGAGTGGGACTGGGCGGCATCGGCGGACTGATTATCGCTGGTTTGATCACCCTGCTGATGGGTGGAAACATCGGCGATGTGTTACAACAAGCTGGCGGCATGGCCATCCAGAACGAGGGTGGGCAGACCGAGTTCACACAAGAGGAACAGGAACTCGCCACTTTTGCAAAACAGGTATTTGCCAGTACCGAGGACATCTGGGGCGATATCTTTAAGAGGGAACTGGGTAAACAATATCCCTCACCCACGCTGGTTCTGTACACCGGCTCCACTCAGACCGCCTGCGGACAAGGTCAGGCTGCCATGGGTCCGTTCTACTGCTCGGGTGACCAGAATGTTTATCTCGACCTGGCATTTTTCCAGACTATGGACCAACAACTTGGGGTGAAAGGCGACAACTCCAGCCTGGCCAAGGCTTATGTTATCGCCCACGAGGTGGGACACCACATTGAGTACCTGATGGGTACCCTCGACCAAGCCCACCGCAGGATGCAGGCCACCAACCAGACCAATGCCAACAAGTACAGCGTGCGCCTCGAGCTCATGGCCGACTTCTATGCCGGTGTTTGGGCTCACTACGAGAGCAAGTACTTCAACTCCATCAGCGACAAGGACCTGATGGAGGCTATCGACTGCGCTCAGAAGATTGGTGACGACTACCTGCAGAAACGCTCACAGGGCTATGCATCGCCCGAGAGCTTCACCCATGGTACCAGCGCTCAGCGCATGAAGTGGTTCAAGCTCGGCTACCAGACAGGCGATGTGCGTCAAGCAACGACTTTCCAGGAGAGCGACGCCACCTTGTAAACCATTTGGTGACAACAACTCAACGACAATGCCCGCTTGCAAGAGCGGGCATTGCTGTTTTGGATATCCAGTGAATCTGGAGTTTCTAGAAACCTCTATAAATTCCCGTGAAAGTTCTACCGCTGTTGATGCCCAGGCGGCGAGCCGAGAAGAAGCGGTCTGGCTCGCAGCGGGAACAATGCGTTGACAAGGCAATCTGGTCAGCAGGCACACCTGCAGCAATCAGAACATCACGATTGGCGGCACGCAGGTCGATGTGCGCCTTACCGGTAGCGTCATTACGACAGACGATAGAATCAAGGTCAAAGCCTGCCTGCCTAAAAGCGTCAACCACCTCGTCACCCACCTCAAAACAATCCTGGCAGATGCTGGGGCCCATGGCGACCTGGATGCGGTCGGCCTTTGCTCCCAAGCGGTGCATCTGCTCAACCACAAGCTTTGCAATGCGCCCCACTGTGCCGCGCCACCCGGCATGGGCCACGGCGATGATGCCCGCGTTTGGATCAGTCAGAACGATGGGCACACAATCGGCGGTGTTCACGCCGATGACCACACCCGTGAGCTTTGTCACTAAAGCGTCCACACCGTCAAGAGCGCCTTCCTGCTTGTCGATGTCAAGCGAACGGAACTGCTCATCAATGACCGCCACACGGCATGAGTGGGTCTGCCGCGGCATGACCAGGTCATCGAGGTCCACACCCAACTGCATCGCCAGCGTGAGCCTCGCGTCAAGCACACGCAAGGCATCGTCACCCACATAGTCACAAAGATCGACGCCCGAATAAGGCTTTCCTTTTTCCACCTCGCCACGCGTCGTGCTGAACGCCGTCACGCCCTGGACGGGCTTCACAAAATTCAAAATCTCAAGTTCCATCATGACGACAAAGATAAGAAAATATCATCATTTCGTCACCACAATTCGGCGAAAATGAAGTACCTTTGCACTATGACTCTGAACACTGCCACCATACTTAATTACAAGAACATCGCCGAGGCGCGGCTGGAGTTCTCGCCCAAGCTGAATTGCCTGATTGGCAATAACGGACAAGGCAAGACCAATGTGCTCGACGCCATCTATTACTTGAGCATGTGCCGCAGTTTTGCTTCGACAGGAGACAACAGCGCGGTTATCCGTCACGGGGAGTCTTTCATGATGCTTCAAGGAAGCTACACCCGACAGGAAACACCCATGGAAATCAGCGTGGCCCTGCAACGCGGAAAACGCAAAGTGGTAAGGCGTGACGGTAAGGAATACCAACGCCTGAGCCAACACATCGGCCTGCTGCCCGTGGTGATGGTGTCGCCCATCGACTGGGACCTGGTGAGAGGCAGTGGTGAGGAACGACGACGCTTCATGGACCTCATCATCTCCCAGAACGACAGCGAGTACCTCGACGCCCTCATCCGCTACAACAAGGCTGTGGAGCAACGCAACGCCATGATCAGGAAGGAGATGCGCGACCCCCTGCTCTATGAAACGGTGGAACTGGAGATGGCGCGTCATGCCACACTGCTGCATGAACGCCGCACCCGATGGGTCAACGAGTTCCTGCCCATCTTCATGCACTACTACAACGCTGTGGCCGGCGAAGGGGAGACGGTGAGCCTGCACTACAAGAGCCACCTCAACGACAGCCCCATGCTGGAACACCTGGCGGCGACACGGGAGCGCGACCTTATCATCGGCTACACTACTCGGGGCATCCACCGCGACGACCTGGAGCTGATGCTCAACGGTTATCCCATGCGAAGCACTGGAAGCCAGGGGCAATGCAAGACCTACACCATCGCCCTGAGATTCGCACAGTTCGACTTCCTCAAGGCCAACAATCCCGCGGTACCCATACTGCTGCTCGACGACATCTTTGACAAACTCGACGCCAGCCGCGTGGAACGCATCGTCGATGTAGTGTCCAGCGACCGCTTCGGACAGATTTTCATCACCGACACCAACCGCACCCACCTCGATGAAATCATCACCCGCCATGGTGGCGGCCATTGCTTGATGCATGTCGAGAACGGTGCAGTGACCATCATGAAGGGAGGTGAATCCTCATGAAACGCACCGAGGCCAAGAACATCGGGCAGATCATCGATGACCTGCTCAAAAAGGAGAACCTCGATGTGGCGCTCGACGAGCACCGCGCCAGCGCCCTGTGGCCGCAAATCGTGGGTGACGGCATCAACCGTTACACCATCAAGCGGTATGTCAAGGACGGCGTGATGACGGTGCATCTGTCGTCAGCTTCATTGGCCAACGAGCTGATGCTCATCCGTGCCAGCATCATCACCCGCATCAACGAGGCACTGGGCCGCGAAATCATCTTCAAGTAAGGAGCGCGGATGCCATCTTTAAACTTTAAACATTAAACTAAAATGAACCACGCTATCGAAGCCCAATACCCTTTCAAGTGCGCCACACCGATGCAACTGCGTTTCAACGATGTGGATGCCCTCGGTCATGTCAACAACTCAGTCTATTTCCAATTCTTTGACTTGGGAAAGACACATTACTTCAAAGGATTGAATGTGCAAGCCGACATCGACTGGAGACGGCCCACAGTCATCATCGCCAATGTGAACTGCAGTTTCCTGGCACCAACACTGTTTAATGAATCTGTCGAAGTCCTCACCCAATGCGCCCGCTTGGGTAACAAGAGCCTCACGCTGCTGCAACATCTGGTCAACAGCGAGACACACGAGGTAAAGGCCACCTGTGCCACCGTCATGGTCAACATGGCCCCCGAGACCAACCAACCGAGTCCTATCCCTCAGGTGTGGCGCGATGCCATCGTCGCCTTTGAGGGTCACAGCTTTGAATGAGTCAATTCTATCGGCTTGCATTAAGCTTCAGCTCCTTGCGGAACTTTCTCGTAGCAAGACGATTGATGATGAAGCCGACAGCCATAACAACAATGACAGACACAGCAAGACCCACTGTGGCAAAAGCCTTGGCTTGAAAAGCCTGTTCTTCAGTCATTTGTACATTCCCCTGAAGTTTCATCATGCCTTCGATAAGATGGGATCCCAGGATGACTCCTAATGTCATCAGAAGGACTATAGTCAGCAAGACGAATCCGCTACGCCACAGGGTGCCCCAAAGACTATACCCGAACAGGTACTTATAGACGATGATGTAATAAACCCCATAAAAGCAATAAACGATATAGGTATAAGCCATTACATTCAGCATGGCTAATGGCAGAAGCAGAAAACTGAATACAATCATCAGAACCGCGAGGAAAACCTGGATAAAGAACCCCTCGGGCATCGTGTGACGAGTGTGGCGCGGCGAGTAGCGGAACATGATCCAAGTGGGGACGACGGCAAGCATCGCCATAATCAGTGCAAACCAACTGTAATTGGTCTTCAGCCAATCAGCAAAGTCACCCATAATTACCCTTTCATCCTGGGGGATTTCAGCCTCAAAATTAATGCCCAAAACCGTCGGGAGGAACCAATAATAGATCATGGAAAAGAGCACCGCAACGATAAACAGCATCTTCACAGGAGGGAAACTTACCTGACGCTTGCCGTCGATGTAGTCACCGATGATGTGGCCCGGCCGCCAGAGCAACTGCCATATAGAATAAAGCAGCGAGCGCGTACCCAGGCCCCAAATGTCCATAATGCCCTGGTGAACACTGCGCCAACCGATGCGACCAGCGCCTGCCTTCTGCGAACAGACGGGGCAATAATTACCTGTGAACTCGTGACCGCAGTTGTTACAGTGTTGACTGCGTTCTGAATCGTATGTATAATCAAATGGCTGTTCCTGCCACTGCTTAAACCTACTGTATTCTTCTTTGACTTGATCAGTATTCATCTTCAAAAGTTATTTGTGAGCACAAAATTAACACTCTTTTTACCATTAGACGAACTCAATTCACAAAAAACTTCAACAATCAACCGACAAAAACCAAAAACTGAAAACTATTTCGCAACTTTATCTACGGTGAAAGTAGGCTTCGCCTCGGGAAAGCACAAATAAAAATGGGTTTTCATTTGGCTCTCGGCTGGCTTGCACTACTTTGACTGCGTCGAAGATAGGCTTCGCCTCGGGATAAAAAACAAAAAACTTCGTTTTTCGTTTTGTTCTCCGCTCGGCTTGCACTACTTTGACTGTGTCGAAGATAGGCTTCGCCTCGGGATAAAAAACAAAAAACTTCGTTTTTCGTTTTGTTCTCCGCTCGGCTTGCACTACCTTTGCAAGTTGAAAAATATCTTATACCACTTGGACATGGACATAAAGCAATCAATGAAAGAAATCCTGGAGGCCGAGAGCAAGGCCGTCCTTAACATACCCATCACCGATGACTATGAGCAGGCCGTCAAGCTCATCGTCGAGCAAGTGAAGCACGAGGGGGGCAAACTCGTCACCTCGGGCATGGGCAAGTGCGGCCAAATCGCCGACAACATCGCCACCACTTTCTCCTCGACAGGCATTCCAGCCATCTTCCTCCACCCCAGCGAGGCACAGCATGGCGACCTAGGTGTGGTGCAACCCCATGATGTATTGCTGTTGCTGTCCAATTCAGGGCGCACCAACGAGATTTGCGCCCTTGTCTCACTGGCTCACAACCTCTACCCGCAATTGAAAATCGTTGTCATCACAGGCAACAAGGACAGCGAGTTGGCCCAGTTGGCCGACATCTGCCTGTGGACCGGCAAGACCCAGGAAGTGTGCCCTCTGGGACTGACGCCCACGACCTCCACCACGGTGATGACCGTCATCGGCGATGTACTGGTGGTGAACACCATGCGCGCCACCGGTTTCACCCGGGAGGATTACGCCCTGCGCCACCACGGCGGCTATCTGGGCAGCATCGCCAAGGGGACCAAGTATTAAGCCGTCAGCAATAGGCTTTTAGCATTTTTTGAACGACTATCATCCACTGAACCAATGAACTACCAGCCCGTCATCGTTGCGATGCCGCACCTCAAGAACGACATGACCATCGCCCGCGCGCAGATGGCCTCCAGCGGCACCATGCCACCTTGTAAGGGACTGGACCAGGGCATCATCACCGAGATGCAGATATGCTATGCCGAGTACCTCATCACCAATAGGCGCGACATGGAGGCAGAGCAGATTATCGAGGATTTCATCTATGATGATGATCGCATGATGCAGCTGCCCGAGCTGTATGCCGCATGGCTATGGCTCGCGCGCATGGCATTGCTCATCGAGGGCGGCAACCCGTCCCTCTCGCTCGGGGCAGCCGAGAATGCCCTCTTGGTGCTCTCCAACCACCAAGGTAAGAAAACCGAGGACTTCAACGCCATCGTCGCAGCCCTCCTCTACAACCTCGCGCTCGCCCATCACGACATGGGCGACAACAGCCGCGCCGCCAAGGAACTCACCAAGGCCCAGCAGCTGCTCGAGCGACTCGCCAAGCGTAACGAGGCCCGTTTCTCAGCACTATTACTCATGGCTGTAGAAGCCTCCACCGAGGTCATCAAGTCCAAGACCAAGCAGATGAATGTCCTGGCCCACTACCAGAGCACCAGCGAACTCTTCATGCAAGAGCTCAACAGCGGCGACGCCAATGCCACTCGCACCGCCATGTCCAACCTCGTGGATACCCTGGGCAAACAGGGGGACATCATGCTCGAGATGGGCAACGGGCGCAATGCCGTGAAATATTATACCAAGGCCCTGCGCTACCAGAAGAAGCTGGGCGAGAAGATGGGACACCGCGAGCTCACACTCTCCATCGGCCTGGCCAAGGCGCTCATGCGGCTTATTAATCGCCGTGCCGCTGCCGAGCAACTGCTGCGCTCGTTGCTGCCGCTGGCCCAGCGCCTCGACGCCACCGCCGAGGCACACGAGATCCAAGACCTCCTCAACAACAAGAACAAAAACATGAACATCATGACACTGCTCAAGAGTATTTTTACAGCGGCCCTCATCATCATGGGCACACTGGGTATGCAAGCCCAGCTCATCGTGGGACACCGCGGCTCGCAATGGGGCGTGGAGAACACCCGGGCCGCCTTCATCAACGGCGCCGAGGCTGGCGCATGGGGACTGGAATGTGATATCCGCGTCACCGCCGACGGCACCTTCATCATCAGCCACGACGACAGTTACAAGCGCCTGGGAGGCCCCGAGACCAAGATTGCAGACATGAGTACCGAGAGCATTCTCTCGACGCGACTCACCAGCAAGCGCCACGGCATCACCTATGCCGGCACACCCTGCACGCTGGGCGAGTTCCTCGACATCTGCAACCAGT
>JAFZSS010000092.1 GCA_017619255.1 Muribaculaceae bacterium | reverse complement strand
GCCGAAGGGCTCGCTCACCGATGGCATGATGTACACGTCGCTGGCGGCGAGCATTTCATACACCTGTTTGCCCTTGAGGAAGCCGGTGAAGTGGAAGCGGTCGGCGATGTCGCGCTTGGCGGCGAGGCGTATCATCTTGTCCATCATGTCGCCACTGCCCGCCATAACGAACTGGGCATCGTTGACTTTGTGCAGCACCTGAGCAGCAGCCTCGACGAAGTACTCGGGGCCTTTCTGCATGGTGATGCGTCCCAAGAAGGTGATGACCTTGCTCGTTTTGCCCGGAGGTGCCTCCAGGTTGAGCAGTTCTTCGTTCAAAGGCTCCACGGCATTGTGCACGGTGGTCACCTTGTCGGGGCTGATGCCGTATTTTTCGATGACGGTGCGGCGCGTCAGGTTGCTCACGGTGATGATGTGGTCGGCATGGTTCATACCGTCCTTCTCGATGCTGAACACCGTGGGGTTGACATTGCCGCGTGAGCGGTCAAAGTCGGTGGCGTGAACATGGATGACCAGGGGTTTGCCAGTTACCTGCTTGGCGTGGATGCCGGCAGGATAGGTGAGCCAGTCATGGCTATGGATGATGTCACAGTCCACCGTGCGGGCAATGACGCCAGCCACGATGCTGTAGTTATTGATTTCCTCCAACAGGTTTTCGGGGTAGCGGCCTGAAAACTCGATGCAGCCCAGGTCATTGGTGCTCATGTAGTTGAAGTCGCTGTAAATGTGGTTGCGCAGGTCAAAATACATCTGCGGATCCATCACATCGCCGATGCGGCTCTGAACATACTCCATGTTCACATCGCGCCATGCCACGGGAGTGCTGTTTGCTCCGATAATCCGGGCAAAATCCTTTGGCTCGTCGCCCCAGGGCTTCGGGATGACGAAGGTGATGTCCATGTCACCGTTCTGCCACATGCCCTTGGTGAGGCCGTAACTCGCTGTTCCCAGCCCTCCCAGGATGTGAGGCGGAAATTCCCAGCCGAACATTAATGCTTTCATATCTTGTTTCCTCCTCTGTTTTGGTTATTTGTCAATGATGTGAAGGTTCTTGAAGGTGCGCAACACGCGCAGGATGCCGCCCACATTGGGGGCAAAGCTCACAGCGCCGCGACCGATGAACGGTGGGTTGCCGTCAAAGAGTTCGCTCAGCGATCCGATGCATCCTTCCTTCATCTCGTCCTCGAAGCCGATCATCATCCTCTCGATGAACGAGATGCTGTTCAAGCCGAACACGCGGATGTAGGCCTTGCTGTAGAAGTCCATCAGCCACGGACGGGCGCTGCCGGCGTAGTAGGCTGTCTGGCGCTCCTCGGGGGTGCCGACATACCAGGGAATATAGCCATAACTGTTGGGGCTCAGTGTGCGCAGCCCCTTGGGCGTCAGCAACTCGCGGGTGGTGATATCCAGCACGCGTTTGCGTTGGCGGCGGTCCAGCGGACTGTAGTCAACGGCTGCGGCGATAATCATATTAGGACGCACGCTCAGGTCGGTGTAGCTGCCGTTCACATAGTCGTACAGGTAGCCATAGTCGGTCATGAAGGTCTCGATGAAGGCCGGTTTGCACTTGTCGGCAATCTCTGTGCAGCGCTTCACGAAGGCTTTCTCCGGTTCAACCTCGCCGAATAGTTCCTCAACAGCAAATCTCAATGCATTGTACCACAAGGCATTGAATTCGACGAGGTAACCCGTTCGCGGAATCAGTGGAGTGCCGTCGGGGTGCGTGCTGTTCATCCAGGAGACGGGGCGCTTGGTGCCATCGGTTGTCACAAGGCCGTTAGGCTCCAGTTTCAGGTTGGGGTGATGGCCGTCGGCGATAAAGTTGATGAGGTCCTTGACCAACTGTCCGTAGCGCTCACGGGCGGCTTCGGCATTCAGGTCATGGGCATAGCGCTGCACGGCCCAGATGGCCCACAAGGGGATGTCGGGCAGCTCCAGGCCGTCGAGGTGCTTGTCGAGGGTGCCGTCGCGCATGAAATCCTGCAAAGCGCGTTGGGCGGTGTCCATGATGAGTTCGAAATCCTGGCGGTGGTGTACCGACAGTGTGCAACCCGGCAATGCGATGAATTCGTCACGGGCGCGAATTTTGAACCATGGGTAGCCGGCCAGCAGGTAGTGACCCTCGTTGTTGGTAATATAGAACTGCTTAGCGCTATTCTTTAGGCAGTTATAGAAACTCGTGCGCGGCGTGCGCGGCTTGATTTCATCCTCATACATCTTGGTCAGCGTGCGGGTGTTCACCTCCTCGACACCGGCCGAGAAGATAAGGGGCTCGCCCTTTTTGATTTCGACCTCAAAGTAGCCAGGCACATACAGGTCCTCGCTGTAAGGAATGCCGCGCTCCTGGTCTTTGACATACTCGATGTTCTTGTACCAATGCGGGTCATACACGAAGCGGGGCTTATGGTTCATCTGCATGTACAGGGTGGGGTAACCGTTGTACATGCAGGTGGCGATGCCGTTAGCCACTTCTTGGTAATCACGGCTGGCCACCGCGTTCTCCACGCACAGGTCGTTGGCATTGCGGAAGGCCAGGAACGGTCTGAACTGCAGTGTCGTTGCCGAGTGGGCATCCACCAGCGTGTAGCGGATGAGGATGCGGTTCTCGTGAGTGATGAAGATCTTCTCCTTCTTCAATATCACGCCGCCCACGCGGTAGGTCGTGGTGGGTACGCGCTCGCAGTCATACTCGCGGATGTACTTGTGCCCGTTAGGACTGTAGGTGTCGCCCTTGTAGCGGTGCAGGCCCAGATTGAACGGGGCACCGTGTTGGATGACGGTCTCATCGAGCGTGGACAGCAACACATGGTTGTTGTCATCAAGCTCGGGCACGGGAATCACCAGCAGACCGTGCTGCTTGCGGGTGTTGCAGCCCACAATCGTGGTGCAGTGATAAGCACCCGACTGGTTGGTGCGCAACATCTCCTTGGGCAGCGACTGCTGCAGGTTGATCATCAGGTTTTTATCAAATTTCAGATAACTCATTCTTATAATAGTTTAGGTTTCTTGTCGTCGGTCTTTTGTTGACGGTTATACATCGTCGGGTAGCGTGGGCGGCACCAGGATTTTGATGCCGCGGCTCACATTCTCAATTACCAGTCTTGCAGGCATCACCATGGGGTCGCCATCGATGTGGACGACATCGTCGTGCAGGCGCTCAATGATGACACGCTTGCCGCGGTAGATGCTCACATGTTGGTCTTGGCTGAGCTTGCGCAGGAACAGTCGGGCCCCGATGATGGGGCTGTTGATTATGCTGAACGGATGCATCACCGTCACATCGATCAGGCCGTCCTGCATGGTGGCGCGCGGAGCGATATAGGCATTGTTGCCATATTGTGCAGCATTGCAGCATGCAACGACAAAGGCCTTCTCTCGCAGGATGGCTCCATCGATGTTGATGACATATTCCTGCGGTTTGTACTTGAGGTACTCGCTCAGTGCCGTCTTGATGTAGGTAATGAATCCGCGGGTGCCCTCGTTGGAGAATTTGTCACTTACCGTGGCATCAAATCCCATGCCACAGGTGCAGAAGAAGGGCTTGCGGTTGATGGTGCAGTAGTCAAACTTCCCTACGATACCATCATTGAGCACTTGTAGCGCTCGGCTGGTGTTCATGGATATGCGCAGGTGCCGAGCAAGTCCGTTGCCCGAGCCGCATGGCACGATGGCGAGAGCAGTGTCGGTGCCGCACAGGGCGCTGCCCACTTCATTGACTGTGCCATCACCGCCGATGGCGACCACCACATCGATGCCGTCGTTCACCGCCTGCTCTGTGATTTCGCGAGCGTGGCCGGCATACTCGCTCATGATGATGCTCACATCATTCTTCTCATGATCCACCATTGTCTCGATGAGGCGTGGTATTTTGTCCTTGCTGCCGGTACCCGACACAGGATTGATGATAGCAAGTATGTGCTTGTGGCCTTCCATATTGAATCACAAAGATACAAATTTTTAGGTAAAAAGCATTGATAAAAGATGTTTTTAATCTATTTTTGTAGAAAAATTATTAACAATGCGTTTTAATTGAGGGAAAACTATGAAAAAGGTTAGCATAAATCTTCTCACAAATGTGGTGCTCCTGCTTGTGGGAATCATTTTGATGGTCTTTCACGGATTGCCCAATGTCCTTGTTTGGGGGGCGCGAGTGATGGGAGTGATGTTCGTCTTGCCGGCGCTTGTCTATTTGATCATGGTCGCTGTGCGTCATAACGATGCGCGCACCAGCACTGACTACATGGGAGTGCTTCCCTCGGTAGGCGGCTTGTGCTTCGGCCTGGTGATGATTCTTAAGGCCAATCTCTTTGACGGCATTCTTCAGTTGCTTATGGGCATCTTATTGGTGGCTTTGGGCTTGTTCCATATCATCTACTTGCTGATGTCTCGCAATAGTCTGAAAATCAAAAGTTGGTATTACATCTGCCCGCTGGTTGTGGTCGCATGTGGCGTGTTGTCATTGTTGTTGCCTGCTTTGCGGAACAGTGTTTCAACCGTGGTACTGCTTACGGGTATCTGTCTGCTGCTGTTCAACCTCACCAGCCTGCAGGAGTATCTTGCCGAGCGTCGCGTGCGCCGCGCCATTTCACGGTCTGATGAGATGATTCCCGTTCCTCAGGACGACAGCATCACCGATGGAGAGATGTCTTCAGAAGAACTCATTTGATAGCAATAGAACGAATTCATGGGTTTTATCAAAGAAAAATATCAGCGTTTCCGCCGGTGGCAGGAAAATCCCTTTGATTTTCAAGACAGCCATCACCCCCATAAGTGCTGTAACTGCGGCGGAGAGAGTGATAATAACTATTGCCCGCGCTGTGGCCAAAAGGCAGTCTATGGCCCCATTACCTGGAAGAGCGTGTGGCAGGGCGTCATGGATGTGTGGGGCGTAGGTACCCGTTCACTGCCTTACTCGCTGTGGCAACTGTTGTGGCGCCCCGGTTACCTGATGCGTGACTACATCAGCGGCAAGCGCCAGGTGAGTTTCCCGCCCGTCAAGATGTTGGTGATTGTGGGTATTGACTCATTAATGATTTCCCAATGGATAGACCCCGAGGAAGTTAAGACTGCCGAAGTCACCTCAACTGGATTGAGGTACGTTGTTGATGTGGTATCCCAATGGCTTGATGTGCATCAGGAATGGAGTGTTCTTCTGGGCTTTTCTTTTCTGATTCTGCCTATATGGTCCCTTTTCCGTGAGGCCCCCAAGTGTCACCGGCACAGCCTGCCGCAAGGCTTCTATATCCAGGTATTTATCGGTACGCAGTTCATCCTGGTGATGATGATTATTTATTTCATTTCGACACTGTGCTTCCATCATTATGACGGGGAATTTTTTGGTACATTGGGATTCGTGGTGCTGATTCCGCTCATGTTGCTGATTGATTTCAAGCAATTGTTTGGCTACGGGTGGTGGGGCACCCTGTGGAGGGCGCTGTTGGCGGTGCCGATGGGCCTGTTGGTTTTGAAGATTTTTTATCTTCTTGGCCGAGCTACCCTGTACTTGTTCGAGAAAGGTATGGGGCCCGGTTTATGGGAATCGCTTCTCTTGGGTACTGATAGGATTGTGCTGCTGTGGCTGCTTATGGAGGTCGTGGGTGTCATTAACCGCAAGGAGTGGCGCGACGACTGTGGCTGGTGGCAAGTGGTGAAGCGGCCTGCGGTCGTGGCATTAATTTATCTGGTAATCACTGTCGTTTGCTACAGCCTGGGCTATGAAGGTGGATTCGTCAGCATATTAAAATCCTATATTGGCCTGATAGGCCTGTAAACCGTTCGAAGCAATAGCAAAACAAGCGGCGCGCCCTCGTTGTGAAGGCGCGTCGCTCGTTCTCTTGTTCCTGCCGTGAGCGCTCACGGCGGTGTTGGTGTCTTTTCTTCTTAGTTCTTCTTGCGGTTGCCGTAGCGCTGCATGAACTTGTCCACGCGACCTGCGGTGTCGACGAGCTTCTGCTTGCCGGTGAAGAACGGGTGCGAGGTGTTGGTAATCTCGAGCTTCACCAGGGGATAGGTGGTGCCGTCAATCTCAATGGTTTCCTTGGTGTTCACCGTGCTGCGGGTGATGAAAACCTCCTCGTTAGACATGTCCTTGAAAGCAACCTCGCGATAGTTGCTGGGATGAATATCCTTCTTCATTTTTCGATATATCTTTAAATGTTAAACTTACAATGTTGTGGCGGTGGTAAACGCCTACTCTTTTGTAATGGCGCGCAAAGGTACATACTTTTTCTGAACTGGGAAAACTTTTTCCTTGTTTTTTCATATTTTAGCAACAAAAAATGGGAGTAATGGGTGATAAAAAGAAAATAATGTGTAACTTTGCAGGTCAATTTGAGAATTAAAACTACACAGATACGATATGAGCCTGTTAGGCAATATATTCAGAAGTAAGAAAGAGCAGGTGAAACTGTTCTATAATACCGACATTCATTGTCACATCTTGCCTGGCGTGGACCATGGTTCACAGTCGTTGGAGCAGTC
>JAFZSS010000091.1 GCA_017619255.1 Muribaculaceae bacterium | reverse complement strand
CATTTGGGACCAGTACCTGTGGGGCCGCGATGTGATGGTCGCTCCCGTGCTGCAGCAGGGCGCCGTGAGCCGCAACATCACCTTCCCCGAGGGCACCTGGGTGGACATCAACAACCCCGCCCGTCGCTACAAGGGTCACACCATGGTCAATTATCCCGCGCCTGTCGAGGTGCTGCCACTGTTTGTCCGTGCCGGAGCCTTCATCCCGCAGGCCAATTACCCGATGGACAATGTGGGCGACTACAACCCCGACCGCCTCGACATCGTTTATTACACCAGTGACCATCCATCGACCTGGACCCTCTTTGACGACGACCTGCACTCCACCGGCACGATGGCTAAAGACAAGCACCGCGAAATCCAGTTCACCGCGATACCGCAGGGCAAATCCTGCTCCTTTACCATCCACGGCAAGGGTGATATCGAGGGCGACACCCCCGGCAAGGAGTATCGCCTTATCATCCCCGCTACCGCAAAGCCCAAGAAGGTGCAGATCAACGGCAAGAAGGCCGCTGGCGTCACCTACGACAAGGCCACTGCAACGCTCGCTATCCCTGTCACCATCCCCGACATCACCGTCTCAACCACCATCGAAATTTTCAAGTGAATCCGTGAAATAGGTGAAATGGTTGTGTTTTAGAGTGATATTCAGCAATCGTCAAGAGAAAAGTAGTATATTTGCAACCGTATGTTTGAGCAAGAGATAATGCGATATGACCGTTTGGCAGCGCAATACCTTGAAAAGGTTGCTAAGCCGATGGGTGATTTGGAGTTCCGCAAGCACTCTGAAATTATCTTTTCGTGCCACAGTTGCGGCATCGAAGGCTCCTCGTTTTCGGTAGATGACACAAGGGCGTTGTTTGAGCAGGGCTTGGGTTATTATCCTGTGGGCAAGACATTGCTGGAGTGCCAGGAGATGGCCGACCATTTCAAAGCATATGAGTGGATGCACGACCATCTGGACCATCCTTTTGATGTCGCGCTGATGAAGACCATCAACCGCCTGGTCACCCAGGGCTCCTTGCCCTATCGGGTGCCTGATGCTGTACCCGGTGAGTTCACCACAGTGGATATGGTGGCTGGTGATACCTTATTCGGGGATCATGAGAAATTAATCGCCCAGGTGCCTCGCCTGATGGAATCGACCGCCAAAGCCATGGCCGAGGGAACGATTCATCCCATGGTGTTGTCGGCACGGTTTCATGGATTCTTTGAGTACCTGCACCCCTTCCGTGATGGTAATGGACGCACAGGTCGCCTGTTGTCCAATTTCATCCTCTTGCAGTTTGGACTGCCAGAACTCATCATTCGCAAGGAAGACCGCCAACAGTACATCACAGCCCTTAAGGCGAAGCGCACTGATGGCACTGATGAGCATTTGATAGCTTTCTTCTTCCAAGCGGCGGTCAAGCAGATGCAGGATGAACTCGACCAGAAGAAGAAAGGTAGCCGCACAATGCTGTTCTTCTAACAAGGAATCAGGCAATAGATCAAATAAATAACTTGGACAACCGCGACAACTAATTGATAATCAAAAAGTTGTTCAGGTTGTCCAAGTTGTCTTTCAATGTCGCTTGAAAGCGATGCCTTGATAAATCTCGTGTAGTTTGTGGTTCAGATGACTACGGCGGTGCCGCTGGTGGCCACCATGAGCATGGAGTTGCCGCCGCCAATGGTCTCGTAGTCGATGTCGATGCCCACGATAGCGTTGGCACCTAATTCCTGGGCACGCTCAGCCATCTCGGCCATGGCGGTGTCTTTGGCCTCGCGCAGCACCTTCTCATAGCTGGCCGAGCGGCCGCCAAAGAAGTCGCGCATTCCTGCCATGATATCTTTCACAAAGTTGGCGCCGATGATCGTTTCGCCGGTCACGACGCCCTTGTATTCACGAATGGGGCAGCCTTCAATCTGCGGTGTTGTTGAAAAAATCATAATCTCTAATCAATTAAAAATGAAACTCAAACCATGATGCTGCAAAAATAATGCCAAAAAAATCGTGAGTGTTGTGTAGTTTTCTGTTGCTGTCCCTCGTCTAACGGGTGAAGACAAAAAAAACGAGTCGGGTGCAACATTTTGCCACGCTCGTGCGTCTTATAATAAAGTAACGATAAATACTAAACCCAGAAATAGATATGAAACGAGCATTTGTAAAAAGATTGTTTAGTGTCGCACTGGTCACCCTGATGAGTCTTATCACGGTGGCGCAGGACTTGAGCGGCGCTTGGAAAGGTAACATCGTGGTGCAGACTTACTCTATCCCCATCGTCCTCAATCTCCAGCAGGATGGCGAGGAGCTCACCGCAACACTCGACTCACCTGACCAGCAGGCCTTCGGCATCAAGGCCACGGCCAAGGTCAAAGGCGAGAAACTTGAGGTCACCGTACCCGAAATCGGCGCCAGCTACAGTGGCAAGATTGACGGGAACACCCTCGACGGCACCTACAGCCAGATGGGTTTCTCGGTACCCTTGAAACTGACGCGTGAGGTGGCAGTCGCCGTTGACGACAACATCGAAATCAACGACTCGCTGTTGAGCGTGTTTGACAACATCCAGCTCAAGGAGGTGGAGGTCACCGCCCAGCGCCAGCTCATCAAGCAGGAAGTGGACCGCATCGGCTACAACATCGAGGCCGATGCCGACAGCAAGACCAACAATGTGCTGACCATGCTGCGCAAGGTACCCATGGTCAGTGTGGATGCCAGCGACGAGATCCGCGTCAACGGCCAGACCAACTTCAAGATTTTCCGCAACGGTCATCCCGATCCCTCGCTTGATCGCAACGCCAAGGACATCCTCAAGGCGATGCCCGCCAGCAGCGTGAAGCGCATCGAGGTCATCACCGAGCCTGGTGCCAAGTATGACGCCGAGGGCACGACCATGATTCTCAATATCGTCATGGCTGACAACTCCACGCTCAAGGGCGTCTCGGGCATGGCATCGGCAAGGGCCGACCACATGGGGGCTCTGGGTGGCTCACTGAACATGACCACACAGCTCGACAAGGTGGTGCTGTCGATAGACTATGGTATCCACCATGACAGGGGCGGCGGCCAGAATTACGAGAGCTCGATGTATAACCGTTACACCGAGAGCGGAGCCGAGCTGTTGGGCAACACAGCCTTTGATGTGGACAAAGTGACCGTCCACTTCGGCGATGTGAGCGCCAGCTGGGAGCCCGACACGCTCAACCTGCTCTCCTGGTCACTGAGTGGCTTCGCCTACAATTATGATGGCAACGGCATCAACAGCAACCTGATGCGTGATGCCGCTGGACAGCCCCTGTACAGCTATGGCATGGGCAACTACACCAAGGCCGACAGCTACAACTTTGACACCCGCATGGACTACCAGCACCGCACGCGCCTGAAAGGCGAGACCGTCACGCTGAGCTATATGCTCTCGGCTTTCCGCAACAAGAACAAGGACAACTCGCGCTATACCGATCTCGTGAACATGCCCGTGCCCTACTACGGCATCGACCAGAACGGCAAGGAGAACTTCAATGAGCATACCTTCCAGCTCGACTGGACGCGTCCTCTCGCCGAGAAGCACACCCTCGAGACCGGTGCTAAGTACATCTATCGTCTGAACCGCAGCCACAATATGCTGGATTATCTGGGCATTGACGATGATACCGACATGCGTTACAAGCATGTGACCCAGGTTGGCGCCGCCTATGTGAGCTATACCTTCCACAGCGGTCCGTGGGACGCCCGTGCCGGACTGCGCTATGAGCACAGCTACCTGCGTGCCACCTATCCTGACGGCCAGCAGGATGCCTATGATGCCCACCTCAACGACTGGGTGCCCAGTGCCAGCCTGCGTTACCAGTTCAACTGGTCTAACAGCCTCAAGCTGTCCTATGCCGCCTCGATCAACCGTCCGGGCATCAGTTTCCTGAATCCTGCCGTGATTGAGAGTCCCACCAGCCGCTCCTATGGCAACACCGACCTGGGAAGTGTCCACTACCACTCGGTGAGCATGACCTACATGCATGTGGGCCCCAAGTTCACCTTCAATGTCACGCCGCAGTTCCAGTTCAGCAACAACGGCATCGGTGCTGTGAAGTGGGCCGACGGGCTGGTGCAGGTATCGACCTATGCCAACACCCTCAAGACCTACTCGACGACGCTCTCGGCCTTCGTGCAGTGGATGATGCTCCAGAAGACCAACCTCATGTTCAACGGCTCCATCGGTTACAACTACTACAAGAGCAAGGAATTGGGTCTGAAGAACGACCGCATCAGCGGCAACTTCTTTGCCAATGTCACACAGTTCCTCCCTTGGAAACTGCAGCTCTCGGGTTTCGCCGGGTTGTGGGGTGGCAGTGTCAATGACCTCTATGGCTATATGGGTACGGTGTTCTTCCATGGCTTCAGCCTGCAGCGCTCCTTCCTCAAGGAAGACCGCCTGACGGTCCAGTTGCAGGCCATCATGCCCTTCAGCGGCAAGACCATGAGTGTCAAGCAATACTTGACTCAGGGCGATGTGACCGGCTGGACGCGCTATGAGCAGACGACCCGCAAGTTCGGAATCCAGGTCAGCTATCGCTTCGGCTCGCTCAAGAACTCGGTCAAGAAGGCCGACAAGACCATCGAGAACGACGACCTCATCGGCAGCGGCAAGCAGTCGGGAGGCAGCGGCAACAGCCCCGTCGGCGGTGGCATGGGTGGCGGCAACTGATCCCGCAATACGAATAAAAGAGACAAGATTTGCTCCCATGGGAGTGAATCTTGTCTTCTATATTCCCGTTAGGCAATATTGGAGTGTTTTAATGCGTTATTAGAATAGTAATAATCTGGATTATGAATCAATTGAAGACCATACTTTGGGCGATTGTCGCACTTATTGCGTTCACTTCTTGCGAGGGTGATCATGAGGTTGTCGAGACCGACTGGACCACGCTCGAGACAGTGGAACTGAACGACCAGTACCGCAAATACATGGATGGTGATTGGGTCTATCAGTATGACGACAGTATCCATTTCATCGAGCTGTATTACACCTTCAACAACAAGGACAGCACCTTTACTGGATACTATAATGAGCTGATTCGCACCAATGTGTCGTCCGACGGTACTACCGAGCACGATGAGTGGCAGCTGCTCTGGCAGGGGTCATTCTCGGGCAAGTGGGCTCTGCTGCACAGCGTGGAGCTGGACCATGCCTACATCTACATGAGTGACATGGTTTACAAGCAGGTGCATGGCGTGTTGGCCAATTACGATGTGCTGGCGGGCAGGGTGCTGTTCTATGGCGCCAACAGGAGCACGCTGAAGGTGACCTCACCGCTCACCTTCAAGCGAATCGACATGCACCACCCTGAGTGAGTCAGGAGTTAGAAGTGAGGAATGAATATAGCCGACCGCGGTAATCCGCAGTCGGCTTTGTTATTCTATCAGATGATTTTTGTCGGATGCCTATTCTTTGGGCATAAAGCGTGTGGGATCTTCCTTATCCTCAATCGGTGTCTCTTCATGCTCTTGGGGCTTGTCCTCAACAGGGGGTGGGGTGGAGTTGACTAAGTGGCCTTTACTCTTGTTCCCCTTGTGGGCATTTTCCAGACGCTTGAACTCTTCGCGCACATGACGGCGACCGCCTTCAAAGGTGTCATCCACGGCTTTCTCGATGGTCTCGTTGAATTTAAACGGAAGCAGCGAGATCAGCGCAGAGATGAGCGACAGGATTGTCAACACATAAGAGATCTTGTGGCCGATGCCTGTGCCGATGATGCTGAAGCCCTCGCCCAGATCGTTGTCGGGAGTGACCTCGGGGGCGTGCTGCAGACTGATTTCATAGGTCATGCTGGTCTTGGAGTAGAACCACATCCACAGCAGGATGCAGGCAATGGAACCCAGCACCCACCAGCGGCCCTTCAGGCAGTTAAGTGCAACAGCGCCAAAACATGCGGCAAAAGGTATCAAGGCCAGCAAGACCCTGTTGAAGGATTGGAACTGGGAGATTGTGCCGGCAGTGAAGCCCAAGCCCGTGACAGTGCCCATCAGCGAAATATCGAGGAAGGGCAGGAACACATAGCAAATGAGCGCCAGCACAAGCAGTATATTAGTGATCGGTCTCATGAATTATAGTCTTTTGAGGGCCCCAGAAAGGCCGAAATAGGTGGCGAATTTACAAAAGATTGACGAAACGGCCCCATGATGGAACCATTTTTTACACTTCTTCACATTTGTTAGCGGATGAACCGGTGGGGAAATTCAGGAAGGCTCGCTTATGGTAACCGCAGTTCCTATGGCTCCTATTACCACTATAGTCACTATAGCCGTGCGACTACTCGATGGTAGCAGTGGAGAGCACCTGTTCGCAGAACTGCGGATCGTGCTGTAGCCGCTCGAGGGCTGTCTTGGAGGCGTTCTGGTGGGACTCTTTTTTGCTGTAGCCTACGCCATCGCTGGCGTAGATGCCGCCCAGGATGACAGCTGTGCGGAAGACGGGGTTCTTGTCGGCGTCGCAGTAGGAATCCACGAGTTCATACTCGATGGTGACCCGGTATTTCTGGGTCCACTCGATGAGGCGTGACTTGAAATTCTGGTCGGTCTTGACCAGGTCGTTCAGGTCAAAGTGTTTCTTGATGAGTCGGTTGATGATGAAGCGGCGGCAACGCTTGTAGCCCTGGTCCAGATAGACGGCGCCGACAAGCGCCTCGAGGGCATTGCCGCAGATGTAACTGTTGTGTGAGGAGCTGTGGGTCAGCGCATGCACATGCCGGTCCAAGTGCAGGATGTTGCCGATGCGGTTCAGGCTCTCGCGCTGCACGATTTTGGCGCGCGTCGAGGTCAGGAAACCCTCGTGCTTGCCGGGGAAGGTGTCATACAGGAAATCGGCCACCACATTGTCCAGTACAGCATCGCCCAGAAACTCCAGCCGCTCATTGTTGGCCCACCGGCCGTCAGCCAGTTTCAACGGCTTGGAGCGGTGGATCATCGCCAGCTGGTAGGGCTTGATGTCACGGGGATAGTAGCCGGTGACGCGGTGAATAAAAAGATAAAGCTCCTTATCCTTGACGAAAAGGAGCTTTATCAGTGATATGGCGTTGCTCAACAACATCCTGATGTCTATCCCAGGTGAGATTATTTCTGGTACTTCTTCACGATGATGCTGGCATTGTGTCCACCAAATCCAAAAGTGTTGGACAGTGCAATGTTTACTGTTCGCTTCTGTGCCTTGTTGAATGTGAAGTTCATCTTGTAGTCGATGTTCTCATCGTCATCACCGTCGGCATGGTTGATGGTCGGCGGTACGATGTCGTCGCGGCAGGCGAGAACACAGAAGAGGGCCTCCATAGCGCCGGTGGCACCCAGCATGTGACCCGTCATCGACTTGGTGCTGCTCACATTGAGCTTGAAGGCATGCTCGCCGAACACATCCTTGATGGCCTGGGTCTCGCTCAGGTCACCCACAGGGGTTGAGGTGCCGTGGGCGTTGACATAGTCAACATCCTCGGCCTTGATGCCGGCGTCCTCGATGGCGCGTTGCATCACGAGTTTGGCGCCCAAGCCTTCGGGATGGCTGGCGGTGATGTGATAAGCGTCGGCGCTCATGCCGGCACCGATGACCTCACCGTAAATCTTGGCACCGCGTGCCAGGGCATGCTCAAGTTCCTCAAACACGAGGCACACGCCGCCCTCACCCATCACGAAGCCGTCGCGCGAACCGCTGAAGGGGCGCGATGCGCCCTCAGGGTCGTCGTTGCGCAGCGAGATGGCCTTCATGGCGTTGAAACCGCCCACGCCGGCAGGGAACAACGGGGCCTCACTGCCACCGGTGAGGATGGCCTTGGCCTTGCCCAAGCGCACATAGTTGAAGGCGTCGATGAGCGTGTTGGTCGATGTGGCGCACGCTGAAACAATACCGAAGTTGGGACCGCGGAAACCGTACTTGATCGAGATCTGGCCAGCAGCCATGTCGGCAATCATCGTCGGGATGAAGAACGGGCTGTACATCGGGCCGCGGTCCTCATGCCTGGCGTAATCGCCTGATTGCTCCTCAAAGGTGTGGAGACCGCCGATACCTGAGCCGAAAATCACGCCGATCTCGTCGTGGTCAATGCCGTCGGCAAGCAGGTTGGCGTCCTCAACGGCTTGCTTGGCACAGGCCAGCGCATACTGCGTGTACAGGTCATTGCGCTTGAAGTCCTTCACCTCGCGGCGGTCGTTGGGGTCGGTCACATAGTTCAACGGATCAAAACCCTTGATCTCGCAAGCAAACTTGGTCTTGAACAGTGTGGTGTCAAAATGAGTAATAGGTCCTGCACCGCTCACTCCTTTAAGGGCGTTGTTCCATGTGGTTTCAACATCCAAGCCTAT
>JAFZSS010000090.1 GCA_017619255.1 Muribaculaceae bacterium | reverse complement strand
TACCGGGCTCTGTACGGGCGGAGCGAAATAACCCTGAGCACCCACCGTGAGCGCCAGCAGAGTCATGAAAAAGAGGATGAATCGTCTCATAATTAAGTCAGTTAAATTGTTTCGGCAAATTTACATCAATCCCCCCGTAAAACAAAATGATTACAGAGCAATTCACATTCTATAACATGTTTACAGACGGGCCTTGACTTTCTCCCAGGCGTGTGAGCCAAACAGGAAGCACTCGCGCATCGTGTCAAGCATCACAGTGAAACGGCTCATGGGAATCGTGAGGCTCAGTTCGTCCTTGCCCACCCACGGCCTCACCGACGGGTCAAACAAGCCGAGGAAAGAGCGGTAGCCACCACGGGCATTCTCGACCACCGTCATCGACACCACCGTGCTGCATCCCGATCCAAAGCGGGCAACCACGGCGTCGGGTTCGTTGGTGTCATAGTAGGCCCAGCCGCACAAGCCCGCCAGCATATCGGGTGTGGCATAGAACATCACGCCTTCATAGCCCTCTAATGACTCCACCTTGTCTATCCTGACGAAGTTCAGATAGCGCTTAGTGGCACGGGGCATCTCCAGGCCCTTCACATAGTCGGCGACCATCTCGGGCGTGCGTTTGTACTTCTCGGTGATCGAGACAAAGTTGGGCACATGCTCAGGCATATCGGCAAAGCCAGTGTAGAGTTTGCCGCCCCCGCAGCCGATGACCTCGGCATTCAGGCTTATCGGCGTGCCCTCACGGGCCGCCTGTAGTCCCTTGAAGAAGCATCCGCCAATCTTTGCAGTCTGCGCCACAGGTTCATCGCTATAGCCGAACAATAACGGCAACTGCGCCGAGTCACCGAACGCCTCGAGATAACTCTCAATGAACTCTTTCAATTCCATATCATTTCTTGACTTTGGTTATTCCGTCACAAAGGATGTCAAAAGACATCAATTATACGATATATCCGTGATCAACATATTCAATCACCAGGAAAGTGGTTATTGTCAAAACAATAAATAGCGTGAAAAACAATAATGCCTTTCCGAAACAAGCGAGCGTGGAATTCTTTTTGTCTCTCATATAATAGCGTCGAACCAAAAAAGCACAAATAGTTATCAATAGGGTAACAACAATTGTCGGGACAAAAGCGAATAAGGATCTGCCGAAGATTACATTAAGTGGTGACGCATTCCATGTGGAAATTGCTAGTTCGTGTGTGCCCAAATATAACATGAGAAACGGTATTGCCGTACCTAATATTGCGGGCAATGCCACCAATAACAGGCCCCAATAATATTTGAACAACCACCTCATCATTTAAAGAATACCGCTCATGGATAAAATGACGACATCAATCAGAATCTTTTTTTTCAGTCACTACCGGTATGTAGTCATCATCGTTTTCTTCAGTCACTACTATCGGGTCTTCGTTATCAGGAATAATCGTTGAACAAATCCGATCGGCCTCCTCTATTGTCATTTTCCTTTCAGCAAGTCCTGCTCCTGCACGGCAACCATCAAGAAAATCAACTTCCGAGAAATCAAACGGGTAAGGAGTCATAATAACAGAAGGGCTAAGGCCAACACCCAGTTCATAAGCACCAGGGTAAGATTCTTCCATACCACTCATTGACACGGATTTCATTACCATTGCGAAACCAGCGGCATAGGCCTCATAATCAGCCGGAGCCTCGTCTCGGCTTTTGCCCGTCATCTCCGTGATGTATTCCTGCAATCCTGGCTGTAATCCTTTCATAACTCCATAACCAGTATAGAACTTGCATCTTTCCTCTTCGGGCAGGTCGAGAACATCAATATCTTCGGGCAGACTTTTCATGTATTCATTAATACTGATAGTGTCTTGAGGAAGTGTCACCTCTTGATTGACAACCTTCATCAAACCTGCCAAGATGCAATCGCATGGTATAACATCTATTTGGGATTGGAAAGCATCAGAAAAAAACACACATTGCATTGCACCCAGAGAAAAAGATAGTATTCGGATGGAATCCTGTGTATACTTTATGAAGGGTAAATTTTCTTCTAATCCGTGAATAAAATCAGCGATATTTGTCTCATCCAGTTTAAAATCGAGCTGCTGAGAGTCCTGAGTCTCCATCGTATAACGGACTAATTGGTCACCCAAAGCATACGATGCCGAGTCAAGCTCCACAACTCCGGCATTAACGAACATACTGATAGACAAAAGAAAGATAATTGAAAAGATCTGTTTCATAATGCGTTCCATTTTGTCGCAAAGATACGATTATTTCCTAATAAACACTATCGAAAAGCGAAAAAAACAAAGTCAAATAATGGTGCTACCTTTGCATCAACAAGCATAGTAACAACTAAATGTTATAATTATGGGCAAGAAGCCAAAAAGATTTGGTTGGACGGAAAAGGAGATGAAAGGCATCTGCAGGGAGGCCAATGTGATTGTTGACACCGAAACCGGCGTGAACTACCTTTTCGTGGTCTATGGCAATGGTGCAGGGTTAACACCCTTGATTGACGAAAACGGGAACCCCGTCGTCACTCGCGTCATCGTCGACGACTAGCCGCCGAAGCCACAAAAATGCGGGTTGTTGAATTTATGATAATCTGCAGTTGAGTTGCGGATTATCATGACGCAAAAGCATGATTATCTTCTGTAATTTGCAAACATTTATGACAAAAATACGATGCTGGATGTCAATCACAATCAAAGCAGCTTTGCGATTTTACTTCTTAAGGCTGCTTTAATTAGGCCGCCCAGCAAAAGACAAGCTTTTTCATGAGATTTCCTATGAAAT
>JAFZSS010000089.1 GCA_017619255.1 Muribaculaceae bacterium | reverse complement strand
CACCAGACCAGCGACGTGGGCGGTGTGATGGACGGCGACCTTGACGACTTCATCAAGGCCTACCTGATGGAGTTCGCCGAGAGTTAATCTCCCATCCCCCCATTACACCCTATCAAACTCTATTTCACCCAATTCAACCCTATCAACCGCACGAGCAATGAACGAGAAATTCACCATCGTTAAGGTCAGTGGCAAGATTGTCGAGAAAGCCGACGAACTGCGCACCTTTGTCAAGGCCTTTGCTGGCATCAAAGGCAAGAAGATGCTCATTTTCAGCGGCAACATGATGGCCCAGGAAATCGGCAACAAACTCGGCATCAAGACCAAACTCATCGACGACCGCCCCATCGTGGATGCCGGAACGCTCAAACTGCTCACCATGGTCTATGGCGGACTGGTGAGCCGCCTGTTTGTGTCGCTGCTGCAAGGCAACAAGGTCAACGCCCTGGGTGTCACCGGTGCCGACATGAACCTCGTCACCAGCGTACGTCTGCCCAATAGCAAACTGGGCGATACGGGTCAGGTGCGGCACGTCAACACCGCTGGCATCGCCCAATTGCTCGACGCCGGCATCGTTCCCGTGCTCGCCCCCATCACCCATGACGGACGCGGCAATCTGCTCTTCAACGAGACCGACGCCATGGCCGCCGAGATTGCCCGGGCACTGGCGTTGCGCTACGACATCACGCTCATCTACTGCTTTGAGAAGAAAGGCGTGCTGCTCAACCCCGATGACCCCGACAGCGTGATAGCCAACCTGCGCCGCACCCAGTACAAGGCGCTGCGCGACATGGACATCATCAAGGACTGGTTCATCAACAAGATAGACAATGCCTTCACCGCCATCGACCATGGCGTGAAGGAGGTCTACATTACCTGTCCCTCCCAACTGGGCAATCCCGAAAAGGGCACCCACATCAAGGCATGACGCATTGTGCCCTCCTGATTGGCACGTGATTTGCATCACAATACCTCGGTGATAAAACCAGAAACCAGGGACTAGAAACTAATAACTCATAACTTAAAACTCAGAACTAAAATGAAGGTTGCTATTGTTGGCGCCAGCGGCGCAGTAGGACAGGAATTCATGCGTGTCCTCGACGAACAGAATTTTCCCGTTACTGAACTCGTCCTCTTCGGCTCGGAACGCAGTGCGGGCCGCATTTTCACCTTCCGCGGCAAGGACTATGTGGTCAAACTCCTGCAACACAACGATGATTTCAAGGACATCGACATTGCCTTCGTGGCCATGGGTGCAGGTCCTGCCCGCGAGTTTGCCCCCACCATCACCAAGCACGGCTGCATCATGATTGACAACAGCAGCGCCTTCCGCATGGACGACGATGTGCCCCTGGTGGTGCCCGAGGTGAACGGCGAGGACGCCCTCAACACCCCGCGAAACATCATCGCCAACCCCAACTGCTCCACCATCATCATGGTCGTAGCCTTGAAGCCGCTCGACAACCTGTCACACATCAAGAATGTCCAGGTGGCCACCTATCAGGCCGCCAGCGGTGCCGGCATGGAGGCGATGTATGAACTCGCCCTGCAGACCAGCGAAATCGCTGTCGGCAAGGAGGAATTGACCGTGCGCCACTTCCAGCACGAGCTGGCTTATAATGTCATCCCCCACATCGACATCTTCCAGGACAATGACTATACCCGCGAGGAGATGAAGATGGTCAAGGAGACCTGCAAGATCATGCACAGCGACATCCGCGTCAGCGCCACCTGCGTGCGCGTGCCTGTCATGCGCGCCCACAGCGAGGCCGTATGGATCGAGTGCGAGAATCCCATCACCCCCGAGGAGGCTCGCGCCGCCCTGCAGCTCGCTCCGGGTGTCGTGGTCGTGGATGATCCGCGCAGCAACCGCTACCCCATGCCTATCGACTGCTCAGGCAAGGATCCCGTCTATGTGGGCCGCATCCGCGTCGATACCAGCAGCGACAACGGCCTGACCTTCTGGCTCTGCGGCGACCAAATCAAGAAGGGTGCTGCCCTCAACGCCGTCCAAATCGGCCAGTACCTCATCGCCCACCGCAAGAAATAAGTCTCATAGATCTTATTCACAAAACATAGATTGCCCGCAGAGTCCATATTTATTGGCTTTGCGGGCAATCTATATCTTATGATTTTGTTTAGGGTGAAAGGTGCCTAATACAGTAGTTAAAAATGTCCGTTTAGAAGGAAATTGATCAGGGCGGTGGCGTCGCTGATGTCCACTGCGCCGCTGTTGTTCACATCGGCAACCGACATGTTGATGCCTGAAGCGTCTCCATTCAGGAGGTAACCGATCAAGGCAGTGGCATCGCTGATATCCACATGGCCGTCGCCATTCACATCGCCCTGCATCACTTCAGCCTCGATTCCCTCGCTGCCATAAAGGGCCACACGGTTGTAATACTGGAAGCGCTGGGTCTCGTTGTTGCCGCCCTCGCCATAGATGAAGCGGTAATCGTTGGGACCCCATTGGGGAACATTGGTAAAGGCCTCGATAAAGCCGAACTCCATGTTAGCGATAATCATGTCGTCGAGCTTGCCCTCGGCGACACTCTGATGCTCGTTCTGCAGATAGATTCCGATCAGGGGAGCGTCATCTTTCTTCAGGGGGCCGTTGTCACGGTATTTCTTGGCATTGCGGCTGCTGAAGTGGGTGCCATTGACCTGCTTGTTGGTGATGACCAGGGTATAGATGTGGTAGGTGACGCCATCGACAACGATGGTGCCGTTTTCTTTTTCATTATACAAAAACTCAGAGCTATTAGGCATCCTGTCTCCTTGCTCATAAAAAATCATGTCACCATCCTCATTCTCAATCTCGACGATATTGATGCCCTCAGGCAGATAGATGTTGCACTGGAACGAGTAATAAGTGATCTCGTTATAGGGCTCGGCATTATTGGCAATCAGGGTAGGCGTCAAGGCCTGGACCTTATCGTTGAGATAAATCTCATCGTCATCGAGCCACAACCAGACGAGCTGGATGTTGCCCGACTTAAAGCTCACGACATTGTCATAGGTCAACAGCGCGCCAGTGTCGTTGTAGTCACCACGCACAAACAGGTGATCAAGGGTGGTTTGGCCAATCATCGCAGGGGAACCGTCTTCCAGTGTCGCGTACTCTCCATTGGTCACTTCATCTGCATAACAGAACATGCCACAGAGCACAGACAGAATCAACAGATTAATAAGCCTCTTCATATGTATATTGTTTTAAATGTATTACCGTCAAGCAAATATTATAATGTGAGCTTCACGCTGCAAATGTAATAAAATGCCTCGAATCAACCAAGCCATCTGAAAACTTACCAGTACAGATGACCCTGCTGATTCCAAGAACCCACACATGTCGACCTACATATATGACGCATCGGGGCTCTCAGCTTTCGGGACCTCATAGCGAGTGCCCGTGGACTGATGGATGCGACGACGGGCCTTGGGGCTCATGCCGGGGCGTGTGAGCTTGGGGCGGAAGCCACTGGAATTGCGCAAGTACTGGCCGTCCTCTTCCTGACGAATAACACCATCGTTATATTTCACGACCATGTGCCATGCCATCTCTCGCCAGCGCTTGAGCATCTGGTCACCCACCTCACAGCCGTAAGCGGTCAGGTAATTGATAGCAGCGCTGCGGTCACGCTGCATCAATTCAAGGGCTCGCGCCTCCACCTCTGGCTGACGGGCGAAATAACTGGACTGCAGCGAGTCGCGCACCTCCTGCAGTTCGGGATAGAGCAGACTCCAACGCGGATAAACCATATTGCTCACCCAGTTGCAAACCCAGTAAGCGCTCTCCTCACTGAATGTGAATGCGTCGGCATTGGGGTCATTATAACAATGCGGCACACGGTTGGCAGAGCAATAGACAGGAGTGTAGGCCACCATGCCGCTGTCGTCGTTGCCCCACCAGATGACGCCGCCCACCTCTCGTAGCATGAAACCGCGCAACTGGCACACCCATGTGAAAGCGGTGTGGGTCGTCGCCACCGAGCGCTCGTGGAACATCGTCGTGCTGTCATCTTCGTAGTAAGACGGTTGCGGACGGAACGGGCTGTCATAAACTCCGGCACCCGGGTCATCGTCCATAGCCAACGGCGTGCCCTCGAAGCGGTCACGCAGGCATCCAATCACATCACCCACCGTGAGCGGCTGGTCAGGTATGATCCACATAGGCAACGGCTCCACCTCGCTCATGGGCTGCTTACCCTCGACATAGGGCAGATAGCGGTCCATGCCTGTCGTCAGACGGCGGTAAATGGCCCACACGCGCGAATCGCCCATTCGCCGTCCACCGAAGGTGGGCGGGTTGTAGGCATCGCAAAAGCTGAATTCGCTGTCACGACCCTTGAAATAGCCGCGCTCGCGGGCAAAACTGATGCAATTGGGCGAAATCATCACATTGGCCTTGTCGGTCAAGTCCACACGACGGATGCGGCTCTGATTGGCATGCGCCATCACAGCGTTATCGGGCACGCGCACCGCTATCCACACCACATGCTTGTTGCCTGGCCCACAACCTGACAGCTCGAGAATCCAAGCCTCATCAGGATCACACACCGTGAACGATTCGCCCGAGCTGCAGAAACCATACTCCTCGGCAAGACTTGTCATCACGCTGATGGCCTCACGCGCCGTGCGAGCCCGTTGCAAACCCAAATCCATGAGCGAGCCATAGTCAATGATGCCCTCGCGATTAATCAGTTCTTCACGGCCCTCAAAGGTCGTCTCGGCAATCGCCACCTGCCACTCGTTGATGTTGCCCGTCACAAGATAGGTCACAGGAGCCTCAGGTATCTCCCCGTGATAGACACGCGTGTCGCGGTCATATATCTTGCGCATCGTGCCTGCGGGATGCGTGCCTGCCTCGTAGCGGTACATCTTGTGGCATGCGCCCCAAGAGTCGATGCTGTAAGTGCACATCACTGAGCCATCAGCGCTCGCCTTTTTACCGACAAGAATGCTCGTGCAGGCCTCACTCTGCGGCAGGCACAACGCCAGCACCGCCAACAACAATAATAATTCCCTTTTCATATCAATCTCTTAATATCTTGCAAAGATAATGGTCTCTTAAACAATCTCAAGGAGTCATTGAGTAATCGACTCGTAGTTGGCAGCCGCCTCAGCGAACTGTTTTCTCATATAGGAAACGGCCATTCGGGGAGACAGGATCCTCACGCCCGCGCCATAACTCATGAAGACGGAATACATCTCGAAGTTGATGACAACCTCGATCTGAAAGATGCAGCTGCCGTCATCGGGATTCTCGCTGATGAGCTTCTGCGAGGGATGCAGTGGTTTTGTCTTGATGTAGTTGCTTTGCTCGCGGGAGGCCCAGAACTTGACTCGGCGCGGATGAGAACCTTTCAGGTTCTTGCTCACGCCGATGACATTGTCAAAGAAGTGCTCGGGGTCAAACTCCGGGTTATGACGGAAAGCTATGTCCTTGGCTGGAGTAACACCCACAATGCGGTCCAACGCTAGGTTGAACAAACGCATATCGCCCTCGGTACAGCCATACAAGAACCAGCGGTTGCGGAATTCCTTGAGCAGATAGGGATGCAGTACATATTCAATAGGTTCAGTCTGATTAAAGGATTGATAGATCACGCGCAATACACGATGATTGGCAATATGGTCATAGAGTGGACTGAGCAATTTGAGTCCCCTCAGATCGGGCACGCTGTCGTAGTGGACAATCGGGTTACGCTCCTGGCGCGTAACCGACAACTTGTCCTGTAGACGGTTGATCACATCGGCCATTTCTCCGAACTGGTCAAAGTCCTGCAATTGCTGCAGCATCTCCACGGCCTCCTGCAACACATCAACGTCGTTGCTGGATAAAGGCATTCCCGTGATGGTGTAATCCGGATCACTATAGCGGTAATACTTGAGATCATACACCTCAATGGGCGCGTTATAACCCAATTTGTCGGAACGCATCATCTGGATGTCACCTTGGACGGTTCGTACCGAGACACCCTTAGTCATGCCCTCCATTTCCCGTAGTGCCATAGAACATTCGTCCACAAGATCCTCAAGGGTCCAGCGGCGGAAATGGTTCGACAGGCACCGGTCAATCGTCTTGTAGCGGATTAGCGCATTCTTGTTAGCAGGCATAGCGTTTTGTCCTTTAGTTTGTTGTGATTAGAGTTGCAAATATAGCTATTTCTACGCAACCTATTTGCACATGTGTTAAAAATCACACTATTTTCTCGATTTTTCTCAATTATTTTTTTGCTACGCAAATAGATTGCGCACTTAGAAACATACCTTTGCATCGCGAAAGCAAAAGAGTTCATTGAAGAAATGAAAGCACAACAGGTGGCGGTTGCCGTAGTAAGGAGTTACTTCGCTCATTAGGTGGAAAGGTGCAGGATCCGAGATCCTGATAACCCCCATTGGATTATTCCAAAGTCTCCTTGCGAATGTCGCATCACCACCTTTATAAGATATCAAGGTAAGTGCCGTAGATAAGAAATGCTTCAGTGTCAAGTTTCATCATTGTATTTTTTACTATGATTGGAACGGTTGGCTAAAGTCTTGTTGATTATCGCCTTACCTTCAATATCAAGTGAGTGCCGTAGGAGAGGAATACTTCGTAGTGGTTAGAACATCGGACTGGGGGTCCGAAAGTCGCTGGTTCGATTCCAGCCACCGGCTTGCTGGTGTAGTTCAGAATCCTATCCTCACCGCTTGTCGCCTCACTGAAATAAGCAAGTGCCGTAGATAAGACATACTTCGCTTGGTAAGCCATGGGTCGCCGGTTCGAACCCGGCCGTGGATTCGTCCGCGTAGCTCAGTTTGGTTAGAGCACTGACTAAGTCTTTTCGAATGTAGCCTTGCTTTCGTATAAACAATCGCAGAATGCCGTAGGGCGACGGATACTTCGCACCACCTCTAAAGGGGTCATTTCATTGGTGAGACCCCATCTGTCTCCCGCCTGTTGCTTCTGCACATTATAACGGTTGCCGTAGTGAAGAGATACTTCATTAGCTGATCATAAGCACAAGATTCATAACCTTGGTAATAAGACTCTT
>JAFZSS010000088.1 GCA_017619255.1 Muribaculaceae bacterium | reverse complement strand
GGTGCCGAGAAGCGCGCGAACAATTCGTTGCGCTGTTCCTCACTGGCAATGACCAGGTTCTTGATGCGTTGGTACTCTTGGGGGTGGTTGTACTTGAAACTCAGATCTTCAAGCTCGGTCTTGATGGCATATAGGCCAAGGCGGTGGGCCAGGGGGGCGTAGATGTATAATGTCTCGCCGGCAATCTTATACTGCTTGTTGGCTGGCATGGACGACAGAGTGCGCATGTTGTGCAGGCGGTCGGCCATCTTGATGAGCACCACGCGCACATCCTCGCTCATGGTGAGCAGCAGCTTGCGGAAATTCTCGGCCTGCTCCGACGCTTTGTCGCCGAAGATGCCACCCGAGATTTTAGTCAGTCCGTCAACGATGCGGGCGATTTTCTTGCCGAACTGCGCTTCGATGTCCTCGAGCGTGTAGTCGGTGTCCTCGACCACATCGTGCAGCAGGGCCGCGCTGATGCTTGTTGAGCCCAGGCCAATTTCCTGATTCACGATGGTGGCCACGGCAATGGGATGCATGATGTAGGGCTCGCCCGAGCGACGGCGGATACCCTTATGGGCATCGCGTGCAAACCTGAAGGCCTTGTCGATGACTTCTACTTTCTTGCGGTGGTTGCTTGACAAGTAGCCATTTAACAAGTTCTGATAGGCCTGGTCGACCATCTGGTCTTCCATCTCGGGTGTTATGTTACTGTTCTGCATCATGAGTAATCAGCGGTTTGTTCAAGAAGGCAAAGATAGTAATAATCCTTTAAAGTGAAAAATCAGGGCTCGTTTTTTAGACTCTTTAGGCTCTAGATAGATGCTAAAGAATCTATAGATGCAATAGATCACGCACTCCTAATTCCTAACTTCTAATTCCTAATTTCTAACTCCTCACTGGAGCTTATCCTTGCCCTTGGCTGTCGGGTCGGGTGCCTAACCACGGGGCCTTCACATTGAAGCGTCGCTTCCATGTCCCTTTGACGGTGTGGAGCCACACCCAGCCTCCGCCGTCTTCAAAACGAATCTCGTTGACATAGGGGCAGTCTTGCGGTAAGCGCAGGATGGCACGCACACGGCCATTTTGGTCACAGATTTGGATGCCCATGTTGGTGACCGCCCACAAGTTGCCCTTGCTGTCAAAGGTGATGGTTTGTATATCGAGAGGCTGGCTGTCATCATCGTTGTGGAGCCAATAGAATGGTTCGCCGCAGGCTAATTCGCGGTCCTTCAAGATGTACTGCCACACCACATTGCCAGGTGTTTGAGGTATCACCGCCGCATTGGTCAGGTCAGGGTAAATGATTCGGGTCACCCGATTGCTCGTGGAGCTTTCATCCACCTTCTCCCAACCCTTGTCTTCATCGTTGAGCAAGTCCTCCAGGAAGTTGTTTTGTGTCCTTCCGGTGATGAGCGGTGCAGGCCAGTCGCGCCACATCCATTCCATCACTTGGGAAAAAATTTCGGTCGAGCGCGTGACATTGTGGCCGCCGTCGCTCCAGTCGCACTGCACATCATAGCCTGCGAATTCCAGTGCGCTGGCCAGCAGCTGGTTGCCCTCGTACCAGTGGCCGAATAACGGGTTCCAGACATCGTTGGTGCCGTCCTGGATGAATACGCGCAGGGGGAGCGGCTCGGTCTTGCGCACCAGCGCCTGCAGGTCGTTGCCGCCACGCATGGCAACAAAAGTGCCCACGCCCGTGAATACCTTGCCGAACAGGTCGGGGCGGTGCCACGCTGCGTTAAAAGCAGCAATGCCGCCGCTGCTTAACCCGAAAATCATGCGGAGTTCGGGTCTTTGAGAAAGGCGGAGGGGTTTGCCTTTTGGGGAGGTCATCTGCTCGACTGCAGGCAGCACCTCAGTTTCGAGGAAACGGGCAAACAGGTCGGTCGTGCTATCGAACTCATAACAGCGGTTGTACCGCAGCACGGTGCCGTCATCGGCCGTGATAATTCCTGGCTGGAGGAACACGCCGATGGTGCACGGCATCTTGCCTGCCTCGATGAGTGAGTCCATGACCTGGGGCGCGTGGCACAACACGCCGTCAAGGCCCACATAGAGCGCTGCCGGACGCTTGCCGTCATATTGCTCAGGCACATACACCTGAAATGTATGGGTGGTTCCCGGGTAGATGGCAGACTTCTCCAGCACGCCATCTATTAGTGTGTGGCCTGCCGCCATGCTCAACGCTGTTGCTGCAAGTATCGCAAACAGTGAAAATCTTGTCTTCATCATAGTCATCAACTTTTATCTACCGCAAAGGTAGGAAAATTTGTGAAAAAGAGGACAAGAAGTGCAACAAATCAATCTGTTGTTTAGGAGGCGTTGCGTCTTTTCATCTTGTATGGAAAAAGCAAGCGTGCGCCCCCTCGTGAGGGAACGCACGCTGTGATGGTATTGTTTAATGATGTGTTTTACAGTACCCTGCAGGCACCCACATAACGACGGCTGTAATAGGACTCGGTATTCTTGCTCTCGGTGACACCGCTGCTGCATGCCGAGTGGATGAAGTGGAAGGTGTTGTCGTCGTTGACACGGGTAACGATGCCAACATGGCCGATGCCTCCGCGTCCCGAACGGCCCTGGAAGAACACCAGGTCACCGGGCTGCAGGTCGTTTCTCTTGACGCGCACACCATCAGAAATCTGGCCTCTTGACGAACGGTCCAGGCTGATGCCGAAACGCTTGAATACATAACTAGTGAAACCCGAGCAGTCAAAGCCGCGGGGAGAAGATGCTCCATAACGATAAGGCGTACCGCGGAAACGGTAAGCATAGCTGATGAGCTGATCAACGACGGAGCTGCGATTGTTTTGCTCGATCTGTTCGAGCACAGTGCCCTGCTTGCGGTTAGTCAACCTCTGTGCCTGTGCAGGGAGACTGGTAATGGTGATTGCAAAAAGAACGAATAATGCTGATAATCTTATTTTACTCTTAATAAAACTCATAAAAAAATATTTAGGAGGACTGGAAGATTCCGCGCACCGCGTGGTCACTTCGTAATGGTTATTGAGAAACGATACAATAGCCTGCGCCCTGGTTTGTTTACTCATCGAAGATAGCCGAACTATCTCTTGACGCTGCAAAGGTAGCTCAACCCGGCAACCCGACCAAACATCTTAAACACTTGTAAACATTTAGGGAAAATCGGGTTTTTGATTGATTGTTCCACGCGAGCGCCCATATAAAAAGGGCTGTTGAGGGCTTCGAATGTTTAAATTTTGGAAAACAAAAATGAAAAAGTTTACATTTTTTAACATTAAATGTCATCCTATAAGATTTATTATTTGAATTTTTGCTACAAAAACAGTGCTTCAAGAATTCAAATCGGGCTCTTGGGATTGCAAAATGCAACCTCAAGTGTTCGTTTTATTGAAAAAGTGGATTTTGGGGTCCGAATGGCTCCCTGAGATGGCTGACGGCGTGGAACAATTTAGTTTTTACTCCTCATTCCTCATCCCTCACTCAATTGGCAATAATGTAGCCGCCGTTGCTGGGCGTCACATGGTAGCGTGTCATGCCTACCTTGTTGTTAATGGCCACCCCGCTGACGGGCCCTCCGTCACCTGTGAGCGGGTTGAAGCGTGAGTGACACTTGGGACACACGGCTTCAAAATTCTCGGAGTCTATGGAGAGGACGATGTTATAGCTCGCCTCAACAGGGCAGGCGAGGTCATAGGCGAGAGGCATATCGGCACCCATCATGAGCAGAACGCCGCCGTATCCGGTGAAGGTGTTCACATTGAAGGGAAAATTCTTGGGGATCCCTTTCTCGCGGTTGAAGACGCGGTAGTCGCCCATGCCGTAAACGCCATAGGTGTTCCAGAGGGCATAACTGCCCAAATCGATGCGCACGGCGTAGCTGGGCAGGGCCTTGCTGTCGATGGTGTCACATGCGGTGGCGCTCCAGACGAGGGCAATCAGCGCCGTTATGATGCCGGCTAAAGTGTATCTTCTTTTCATATTGGGTGGCGATTATTTTGTTATTTAACGCAAAAAATGGCCTTTTGATTGTGGAATTGTGCGGAATTCTGTAATTTTGCGTGGTTATAACCATTAATACGGGCATGGAACCTCTATTTTCCATCATCACCGTCACTTGGAATGCCGCCAGTGTGATCATGCCGACCTTGGAAAGCGTGCGGCGGCAGACGAGCAGTGACTATGAGATGCTCATCATCGATGGCGCGTCGAGCGACGACACCCTGGCCATCGTGAAGCGGGCATCTATAGCCGCTCTGCGTGTTTTCAGTGAGCCCGATAAGGGATTATATGACGCGATGAATAAGGGTCTCGCGCGGGCGCGCGGGCGATACCTTGTATTTCTTAATGCGGGCGACACCTTTGCCGACGATGCCGTGCTGGCGAGATTGGCACGGCTGGCTACCGACAATCCTGGGGTGATCTATGGACAGACCCAGCTCGTTGATGAGCAGCGTAATGTGGTGGGCAAGCGCCATCTGACGGCTCCCAAGCGCCTGACGGCCGACAGTTTCCTCAACGGCATGGTAGTGTGCCACCAAGCATTTGTCGTGCGCCGCGATTTGGCGCCTGAATATGACCTGCAGTACCGCTTGAGTGCCGATTATGACTGGTGCATCAGGGTATTGCAAAAGAGCCCGGCTAATGCCTATGCGGGCTCTGCTCCAATTATCAGTTATCTGGCCGACGGCATGACCACGCGACATCATCGCGCATCGCTGTGGGAGCGTTACCGCATTATGTGCCGCCACTATGGCACCATGCGTGCCACGCTGCGCCACTTTGGCTTCCTCCCCCGTTACTTGAAGCGCCGCTTGAGCGGCAGCGCCAACAGGCAGTGATTGGCACGGGCAGTGAAAAAGTATTCATTAACCTCTGTAACATGACATGAACAGAAAGTTTCCAGGAAATATCATCACTCGTAACTGGCGCCGCTTCAAGAAGTGGTATAAAGGACTTTACCAGGGTCGTCCCTGGTGGGTCAAGACACTGGCGGCGATAGGGACTTTCATCGCCCTGTTCCTGCTCTACCTCATCGCGGTGGATATCAATTTCTTGTGGCTCTTCGGCAAGTCGCCGAGTACCTATAGCATCATGCATCCCCGCAACCCCGAGGCCAGTTACTTGTACAGTGCCGACGGCGAAATCATCGGCAAATATTATGACGAGAACCGCACGCCGGTGCCCTATGATTCAATCAATCCTGAGTTTTTCAGAGTGCTCATCGACACCGAGGATGAGCGATTCTATAGTCATCACGGCATCGACTTCAGCGGCTTGGGTGCCGCGGCCAAGGATCTTGTCCTTCACGGCCGTCCCCGTGGCGCGAGCACCATCACGCAGCAGCTGGTGAAAAACATGTTCCGCACACGCAGCGACTACTCGACAGGCCTTTTGGGTTACATCCCGGGCGTGAAGATGCTCATCATGAAGAGCAAGGAGTGGATCATCGCCACCAAGCTGGAGATCTTCTACAGCAAGGAGGAAATCCTGGAGATGTATGCCAACACGGTGGACTTCGGCAGCAATGCCTATGGTATCAAGACGGCAGCCAATACCTATTTCAGGACCACCCCCCGGAATTTGAAACTCGAGGAGAGTGCCGTGCTGGTGGGTCTGCTCAAAGCCACCAGTACCTATAATCCCCGCATCAATCCCAAAAACAGTCTGCGGCGCCGCAACCAAGTGCTCAAGAACATGATTACTCATGGTGACTTGACACAACATCAGTATGACTCGGTGTCGTCGTTGCCCATCGATTTGAAATACACTCTTGAGACCAACTATTCGGGTGTCGCTCCTTACTTCCGTGAGGCGGTGGCTCACGAGGTGGAACGCATCGCCGATGCCAAGGGCATAAAACTTGACCTGGAGCGCGATGGCCTGAAGATTTACACTACGCTGGACTCCAAGATGCAGGAGTATGCCGAGCAGGCCGTGAGCGAGAAGATGAAAGTGGTGCAACAGAACTTCAAGAGCCACTGGGGCGACCAGGACTGCTGGCTTGATGAGAATAATCAGCCTATCGCCAACTTTGTCGAGGACAAGGCGCGCAACACCCCCATCTACCATGAGTTGCTCGCGCGTTATCCCAACGACATTGACTCGGTCAACTACTACATGAACCAGCCCCACAGGGTGCACCTGTTTGACTATGTCAACGATACGCTCTATATGGAGATGAGTTCGATGGATTCGGTGCGCTACATGCTGCATTTCATGCACTGCGGCTTTATTGCCATGGAACCCAATAACGGCCATGTCAAGGCATGGGTGGGTGATGTGGATTTCGACACATGGAAATATGACAAGGTGCGGGCCAAGCACCAGCCGGGCTCGACTTTCAAGCTCTTTGTCTATACCGCGGCGATGGAGCGTGGCTTGGTGCCTTGTGACCGCCGCATGGACGAGTACATCGACACACTGGTGATGAATGAAGAGACCCACGAGCTGGAGCCTTGGCGCCCGACCAATGCCAACGGCACCTTCACTGGAGCTCCGATGACGCTGCGTGCCGCCTTTGCCCAGAGTATCAACAGTGTGACCGTTCGTGTGGGTCGTGAGGTGGGCGAAGGCACCGTTGCACAGGTTGCCCGTGACATGGGCATCGAGTCACCGATGGAGACTAAACCTGCCCTGTCGCTCGGTGCCAGCGATGTTGACCTGATGGAACTGGTCAACTCCTATTGCACTGTCATCAATGACGGTATGCGTAATGATCCAGTCATTATCACCCGCATCGTGGACCGTGACGGCAACGAGATTTATCGTGCTCCTGAGCGTCAGGAGCGTGCCATCAGCTACCGCTCGGCCTACCTGATGCAGCAGATGCTCATGGCTTGCCGCACTGATGCGGGAGGTACCGCCATGGCCCTGAATGGCTACATCACTCGTCCGCTCTATGATGTGGACTTGGGCGGCAAGACGGGTACGAGTAACCGTCATGCCGACGCCTGGTTTGTCGCTGTGTCGCCTGGATTGGTCTGCGGTTCATGGGTAGGTGGCGAATACCGCCAGATTCACTTCCGCTGGGGCTCGTTGGGTCAGGGCAGCCGCACGGCCTTGCCCATCTGCGGCCGCTTCCTGCAACTCGTGTTGAGCGATCCGCAATTCCAGCGTTACCATCAGCGGTTCCAACCTGCCAAAGAACCCATTGATGCCGCCCTCTATTCGGGCTGCTCGGCGCTGGGAGCGGTCGAGGAGTTTGACTCGACGATGCTGGATCAGGAATATGACTCGTTGTTCATTCCTCTGGAGGAAGGGGTCGACCCCTCTGAGAAACTGAACATTCAGGACGATCCCGTTGTGAGCCCCGACACGGTATAGCCGGAATCCCGCCCCCTGTTGGGCCGGTGCCAATTATTACACGAATCAAACCGCCAGTGACTGGCGGTTTTTTTTCATTGTTGTGGTTGTGGATTCTTAGTCGGTGGGGAGTCGGCGGGCATCGGTGGCAAGCAGGCGGTGGCCTAGACGGCAGTAGATGCACTTGCGCGCTTCGCAGTAGTTGCGGCGCAGCTGGATAAGGGCTTGGCTGGTGAGAGCATCGTCACACTTGATGCCTGCATTGCAGAACATGGTGACGATACTGTTCTGCTCGGGGCGGATATCCTCGAGCAAAGCGATGGCGCGGTCGGTCATCTGGCTGTCGTCGGTCAGCTCGCCGTAAGCATAGAAGAGTGGGGCAACGGTGTTGATGAGGACGATGTCGATGCTGCTGTTTGACAAGGCTCGCCCAGCACTAGGGGACGGCTTGCCGAAGGAGAAGTGTGTGGTCCAGTAGCCGCTCAACTCGATGTCAAAAAGCTGTCGAAGGGCCTTGGTGTCGCTGGCGTGAAGAATGTCGTTCATCAGGTTGAAGCCATCATGAATGAACTGTGCCAGCAGGGCGATGCGACGGTAAGGAAAATTCTGTGGACGGCTACGGAACAGGCGCCAGGCCTGGCCATCGATGGGGCGCAGCGAGAACTTGTTGGCAAGGAAGGCATATTCCCGTGTCAACTGCTGGTAATAGGTGTCATCGCTGTGCGCTCCGTTCAATAGTCCGGATTGGCCGAACAGCAAGGCCTCCACCTGCAGTAGCGAGTCGCTGTGCTTGTGCAGCAGGCGCAGTGGCGTGATGCGAGCCAGCCGTTCAAAGGCGTCGTTGTTGATGCCGAAACCCAGCGTGCGTGCGAGCATGACATAACAGATGTCTTCCCAACTGCCGTGGTAGCGTTCGTATAATTCGCTCACGCGGTCCACCTTGCCATGCAGCCGCTCAAAGGCCAATGCCTCGATCCATTCAGTGATTGTGAGTGAAGGCACCTCCTTGAGCCGTGCCGCACATGGCAGCTCAACCTGTGCGTTGACCAAGCGGTCATAGCACTCGTTGAAGCGTGGCGACACACGCAACTCTACCTGCGGGATGCGTTCGCCGTTGATGCGTGTAACGGGAGCATCGTCTTTCTCAACGACATGCAAAATGACGCTGTCATAGGCCGGGTCTTCATCGTGATGGTGTCGCTTCCAGTCGCTGGCACGCACATGTATCTCGACATTGCCCACCCACAGGCGGCCGTCAATCTCGATTTTGGCATTGAAAAAGTCGGGCCCCGCATCGGTGTTCAGCAGGCCCGGGTCGATGACACGCACCTTGAGACCGTCGTTGGTCACCATGTCCTCGCTGAGCCACAGCTTGTGTTGCCAGATGTATTGCAGGAGTCCTTCCATGTGTCGCTTGTCCGCCGAGGGTGTTTCAGATTTGATACCCTGACGCGGGTTTGTATAAGATGAAGTGGCTGTCCTCATAGACGACCTGGTACCCGTAGCGGTCGAGGAAACGGTTCAGGACCTCCAGTTTGCGGTTGTCGCGGTAAGTGTTCTGGAGGCCGTAGTCGGTGTTGAAATTCTCGGTGGGCTCGCTCCAGTACGGCCCAAGGCTGTTGAACTTCTGCTGCAGCACCATCGGCAGTCCTGTCTTGGGTACATAAGTCAGCTTTTTCTCCAGCATGGCGACGCTCAGTTGCTCGACCCACGAGCATCCCAATGCGGGGCGGGTG
Source organism: Muribaculaceae bacterium (assembly GCA_017619255.1). Lineage (GTDB taxonomy): Bacteria > Bacteroidota > Bacteroidia > Bacteroidales > Muribaculaceae > Sodaliphilus. Next base: position 4,458 of record JAFZSS010000088.1, on the reverse strand, counting down.
TGGGTCAGGTAGTTGATGAGCGGCGCGCTGCCATAGGCCATGAGTTGATCACCGGGTTTTACATAAGGCTCAATGCCTTTCAGCATGGTGTTGATCACATCGGCGCGCTCACGAGTGGTAAAAATGTGTGCCGCTCTATCGATATCGACAGTGTAATGCTTTTCCCACAGCGGACCGCCGTCAAAATAGGCGCCACCGGTAACCATGCGCACTGCACACACGGCGATGAATGCCAACGGGAACGCCAATCTGGTTCGGCGCATCCACCACAATGCCGCCACGGGAGCGATGCCCCACGCGATGATGGTGCCGTTGTTGTAGGCGCCGTCGCTGCCCAGGGGCATCACCAGCATCATGCCGATGCCCAGCACCGCCATCCAGACGAGCCCCGAGCGTCCTTTCCACCGTTCGATGATGACCATAATGCCGCCAGCCAGACACATGACCCACAAGGGCTGCAAGGGGTGCATCCGCATGATGAGCCAGATGAATGCAGCTAGTGCGGCTACCTTGAGCACCCAAGAGAGCCACAGCGGACGGGCCTTGACATGTGCCCACCAGTAGAGGGCGACGGGAACGGCCAGTTTGACGGCTACCCACGCTTCGGTGGCATAGAAACGGAGTTGCACCATGATCATGTGGCCCGTGGAGTGGGAGGCCGTGCCGGTATTGTCGGCAGCGATATCGCGCAGGTCGCGCAGGACATTCAGCAGGCAGGTAGTGTGTGAGGCGGGCATAAGCACCAGCACAAAGCACAAGGCCAATCCTGCAGAGCCCAGGAAAAGTAATGTCCGGAAGAGGGGGCGCATCCAGTAGATTTGCATATACCGTCTCACGGCAAAGTAGCGGATGAGAGGGAGCAAAGCCATCGAGAGACCCAACACATTGGGGATGCGCACCAGGATGTTCAATCCAGCCACGGCACCAGCCACGGCAACTACCCAAGTCTTGTTAGTCATGAGGCCCCGCCACAGCAGAGTGATGGCTAGCACATAAAAGACGATGGTGCACAGGTCGTAGCAGAAGGTGTAAGGCGGGGCGATGAACGAGACGATGACAAGAGCGCAACCCAGTGCGATGGCGCGCTCGTCGAGGTGACGGCGCAGGGCGTAGTACAGGATGATGGCGCACAAGGTGTTGAAGGCCACGCCCAGCAGGCGCATGCCCGCCATGCCCAACGACGGGAACAACGACTGGAAAGTGCCGCCGATCACGCCGCTCAGGTAATACATGAAGTTATACTCCACACTGCTGGGGGCGGTGAAGATGTTGTCATAGAAGGTGAGGTAGAAACCCGCGTCGGCGATGTCCATGCCGAAGAACACGCCCAGCAGCTGGTAAAGCACCAGCAGGGCAAGGACAATCCAAAAAAACCGTCTTCCGCGCCTGATAGCGTCAGGACGCGACATGTCGATCGGGGTGTCAAAGTCGCGCATGTAGGCTTTGTCGGCATGGCTCAACATCACGGTGTCGCCTCCACTGTCGCCATAAGCCACCAGCTCGCGCTGCTCCACATCAGGCACCTCCTGTACGATGCGTCTCCATTTCTCAGTCCCGTTGCAGTTGGGCTTGGCGTAATGGCCCGTAAGCAGACCATTGTCATCGACCTCCAGCTCGGTGGCCAGCACTTTCACATTCTGGCCTTGGAAAAATGGCTCAACCCACTCGCGGACACTGGCAGATACCACGAGCACCTGGTCGCCGGCCTCCAGTGCCTCGTCCATGGCCACCTTGGCCCGATGGCGTACCAGGTTGGGGTGGGCTTCAGGGAAGCTCTCGCATAACTGCTTGAAGCGGCTGTAGGGCATGCCCTTGAAGAAATGGCTGAGCAGCCGCTGCTTTGCTTCGCCTCCTTTGAGAATTCCTAATTTGAAGAGGATAATCCACGGCAGACAGATGACCATGCCCAACAAGTAGCGCTCCCAGCCGAAGGCATGCTTCAGCATCAACGGCAGGGAGTCATGTCTCGTGTAGGTGCCGTCAAAGTCAAATGCTACCGTGCGTTTCATCATTAAAAATATATAATGAGAAGGAATGCGATGATCCACCCCAGCACACACAGCTGGATGAAGCGGTCACGGAACAACACTCGGGTGGGGCTGCCGCTGCGGTTCTCCACGATGGAGATTTGCAGGTAGCGTAGCAAGCCCGCCAGCACGAACACCGCCGTGCAATAGACATAGTGATTGTTCAACCTTGCTGTCACCTCGTCACTCATGGTGTACATCATATAGGCGACAATTGTCACGGTAGCCACCAGCGTGAGCGTCATGTTGACGAACTGCAGGTTGTAGTTGGCGACGCCGCGCCTCACGGTGGTGCCCGTCTCGGCCTGAAGCATCACATCATCACGGCGCTTGCCCAGCACCAGGAACAAGGCCAGCAGGAAGGTCATCACCACAATCCACTGCGACGGCACGATGTCGCCGGTAATGGCACCGGCGAGCACGCGCATCACATAGAAGGAGGCCACCACCAGCATATCCACCAGGCTGATGTGCTTGAGCACCAGACTATAAGCGATGTTCAGCACCAGGTAGCCCAGCAGCAGCCACGTGAGTTCGGGAATCTTCCACAGCGTGAGGCCCACGGCAAGTAGCGCGCAGGTCGCACAGGCCACCCAGCCGGCACCAACACTCACCGCTCCCGACGCGATTGGGCGCTTGCACTTCTCGGGGTGCAGGGCGTCGGCCTTGCGGTCCAGGATGTCGTTCAGGCAATATACCGCGCTCGCCGCCAGCGAGAAAATGACGAAACACAACACGGTGAGGCCAAGCAGACCGAGGTCGGTGAACTTTTTGTCGAAGAACAATGGCAGGAACACAAACACGTTCTTGCTCCATTGCTTGGGACGCAGCAATTTGATGATGGGTGGCAACATATCCTGGCGATTTAATAGTAATAGTATCACAAAAGTAATGCTTTTCATCGAAAAAAAGAAAAATTAAAAATTTTCCTCAAAAAATTTGGTCACCTCAAAAACCCGCCGTATCTTTGCAGTCGCTTTTGAAAAGGTACCTTAGCTCAGTGGTAGAGCAGTGGACTGAAAATCCGCGTGTCCCTGGTTCGATCCCCGGAGGTACCACCTCAAAAACCAAGCGACCGACTGCCCGCGCAGCCGGCCGTTTTTTTGTATATTTAACTCGATAATTGGTTCGTCGCCGTGCGGTTTCGCCAGATATAAGGCGACTGCGGGAGATAAAAATGTCCGGACCGATGATGAGATTTGAAAATAGTTGATTACCTTTGTCACCAGTATCTCACAAGATACACCAAAGCGCCTACAATACTATACTTAACCAATGAATCCTGATAAATATGAGCAAGAAACTACTTTTCATATTAGCAGTTCTGGTGACGGCCATGATGTGCGCACAGGGCGCCAGTGCTCAAGAGGCCTATGCCTGTGCCGACTACGACTACACGTCCAACTACGCGACATTGACGTTCTACTACGACAACGATCGCAGTTCCCGATTGGGCGCTACCTTTGAACTGAATGCGGGAGAATACTTTCCCGGCTGGGTAACAAGCGGGTTCAGCAGCTATGTGAAATATGTGGTCTTTGACCCGTCGTTCGCTGCAGTCCACCCGTCGAGTACCTACGGATGGTTTCTTGGTATGACAAATCTCGTGTCCATCACGGGCTTGAGTTACCTGAACACTAGCGAGGTGACCAATATGGTATGGATGTTCAGCGGCTGCAATAGCTTGACAAGCCTTGACTTGAGCAGTTTCAACACCTCAAAGGTGACCCGTATGGACGGCATGTTTCAAGACTGCGATAGCTTGACGAGCCTTGACTTGAGCAGCTTTGACACGTCCCAGGTGACCAATATGGAATACATGTTCTCGTACTGCAGGAGTCTGACGAGTGTTGACTTGAGCAGCTTTAACACGTCCCAGGTGACCAATATGGAACACATGTTCAATAACTGCTTTAGTCTGCGGGTCATTTATGTGGGCAGTGGCTGGACCACGGCTTCAGTGATCGACTCTTCTGGTATGTTCTCTTACTGCACCAGCCTGGTGGGCGGCCAGGGCACGACCTATGATGCCAGCCACGTCGACTCTGAATATGCCCATATCGACGGCGGCCCCAACAACCCGGGCTATTTCACCGACAAGAATACTTACCTGCCAGGTGACGTGAATGGTGACCTTGAGGTCAATATTGCTGATGTGAATGCCGTCATCAACATGATTCTGGGTGGAAATGGTGACACTACTGCTGCCGACGTGAACGGCGATGGCGAAATCAACATCGCCGACATCAACGCCATCATCGCCATCATCCTGGGCGGCACCCAGAATTAGATTTCACTGGTTGTCAAAATGGCAACCGAGATTGAGCCTTGGTGATACAAGGTGAGTCGCAGTAAGAATTCGGCGATAGTTTAATTGTTTGAATATCAGCGGTATCGACGAGTCATTCGGTCTCATTGAGACTCATCCATC
>JAFZSS010000087.1 GCA_017619255.1 Muribaculaceae bacterium | reverse complement strand
AGCAACCGACAAGGGCTCGTCAAACTGCTTGAGTTGCGGCAGCAGAGCTGCCAAGTCGCTAGGCGTGACGGTGCTGCCCGGAGTCCTCACACGCAATGGCATATTCTTTATTTCGCTGCCTAGGCTCTTGAGTGATGAGTATTCGAGATGGATGTCGTCGAGTGCAATATCGCTGCCCGGCAGTTTCACCTTGATGTCTTTCACATCAAGGCTGTTGTCAGTGATATGCACATCGGTCGACAACCGCCTAAGCGACAAACCGCTCTGCTCGTTAAATGAGAGTCGCTTAACCCTGATGTCGAAATCATTGTTCTTCAACTGTGGCAACGCCAAGTCGGCACGCAGATTGTTCACTGCCAGATGGTTGACATCCAATCGACCAGGCTTGCGGGGTTGATCCAGGATGTCATAGGTAATTGACGACTGGCTCACGACCACTGTCTTGACTTGAACATCAAAGGGCTTCGGCGGTTTGTCATCCTTGGGCTTAAAAGCATCAATGATGAACTGCATATTAGTGGGACTCTCCTTGTCGGGTCGCGTGATATGGGCGTCCATACCGACGATCTCGCCGTAGGTCACAACGATACGACGGTCGGCAATCAAGTCCTTTAACTTGATGCCCGCACCCAGTTTGTCTACCGTCAGCAGTGAGTCACCCTGCTGGTCATTGATGAGCACATCTTTCAGTTCTAACTGGTTGAACGGCGAAATCGAGACCGAGCCTATGCTTACCTCGGTGTTCAGGAACTCGCTCAGGGCTTTCTCGCCCTCGCGGCATAGGCGTTCCTGCACTGGCGGCAACAGCAACAACAGATAGGCCAGTGCGACAAACGATACTGCCGTAACCAGCAAGGTCACGATTACCGAGCGCAAAACATTATATGTCCCTTTAGTGAACTTCATTTCACCAGCTTACCGATTCTTCTTCTGCAATTTCAATGCCACATCACTATTAAAACAGTTTAACCTGCAAAATTAGGCATTTTCGTTGAATACCGTTCATTCTCTGCACATATTTTCTGCCTATTGTTTGCAAAAGCCATTTTCTGTGACTAATTTTGCGACATAATAACCACATCATTCTTGATATGACTCACCTCAACCGACATCTATGTAAGTACCTGTTGTTGCTGATGCTGGCAATGGCTGTGATACTGCCCTCAGCAGTGCTCACTTCATGTGGCGACGATGAGCCCGATTTGAACATCGGCTATTATATGTCCATCAATTCTAAAGTAAGGCTGAATCTTACTGAAAATGATGAAAGCCAAGGAACATCGGCGCAGCCCGAGGCCGACATGCTGTCCTACACGATAGTGCGCATGAGGGAGGCCCTGAAGATAGCCTATCCCCAACCCAACAAATATGGCAATGACGCCGCCGTGATTACCGCCCTTGACAATATCTACAAGGACTACCATGCGATGTATGGCCATTATGAGAAGAACACGGTGTGTGTCGTCAAGGTTTACCGTGCCCGCATGGATGACGAGGGCGTTGTCAAGAAGAGTACCCCTCTGAAGACCTACCGCTTTGGTGCCCAGCCGCCATCGACCGAATGAATGTGGCCAGGCTGTCGCAAATAAAAAGCGTTTTTATTTGGTCATCCGCTCAACTTGCACTACCTTTGCATCAAATGAACAATTGAATCAATAACAACCAAAAGAAAGATATCATCATGAAAAAGATTTTTACGCTACTCATCTGTGTCGCCGCGTTGGCCTTCGCTGCCAATGCCGAGAACTCGCGTGCCCAGCAATGCATCGACTACCTGTTGAACGGCAGTAATGCCCCTAAGGCTGTTATGGTAGCTAATTTCGATGTGAACAACGACGGTATCGTGGACATCAGTGATGCAACGATGCTGATCAACATGGAGCTGGAAGCCAAGGCCAAGGCTAATGCACCGGCAAAAAAGAAAGTCGATGTCGATGCCATCATCAACGACATCCTTGACGGTGAGCCTCCCACTCCCAATCTGGGCGATGTGAACGAAGCCATCAACAAGAACCTGGAGGAATAATTCCAGAGGCCACATCACCGGGGTCAAGCCCCGTTGCAACCGCCCTTTTCCCGATAGGATGACCGGGCGGTTGTTT
>JAFZSS010000086.1 GCA_017619255.1 Muribaculaceae bacterium | reverse complement strand
GGTGATGTGAGGGTGCGTTTCCCGCTCGATGTCACGGCGACCGATGTTCAGGTTCTTGACCAAAATGGTGACACCCTGTTCAAGGCCGACGAAGTCAAGGGCGATGTCAAGCCTGGACCGCTGCTCGACAAGAAGGTGGAGGTGGAGAATGCCTCACTCAAGGGTGCCAAGAGCCAAGTGAAGACCGATGACGGCTCAATGGACCTTGATGTGGACCTCGACGATGCTAAAATCGATGCGGCATCGGTGGACCTGAACAACAACAAGGTCGATGTGGGCAATGCTTCTCTCAAGGGTGGTAAGGCCAAGATGAGTTATAAACCTGAGAAGAAGAAACCTGATCCCGACAAGGAGCCCAGTAAACCATGGAAAGTCAATGCCAGGAAGGTTTCGGCCGATGATGTGGACTTCAAGATGGATATGAAACCCACCGTAGATAAGCTGGATGCCAAGGTGGGGCATGCTGAAGCCAAGAATGTTAAAGTCGATACTGGAGAGAAGACCGTGGATGTGGGCGAGCTGAATGTCGATAAGGCAGATGTGGACTACAAGCATCCCAGTGAAAAGGATGCCAAGCAATACCGCAAGGATCACCCGATGCCCAAGGATGCCGACCAGAGTTCAGGAGACGACAAGCCTTGGACGGTGAATGCCGATAAGGTGCGAGTGTCGAACAGCAAGGCAAAATATGGCCAGACGGGAAAGAAACCCAATAAACCAGGCACCACACTCGACCCCGACAACATCGAGGTGGAGGACCTGAATGCCGACATTGACAACCTGCATTATGACGGAGATAATCTGAATGTGCCTGTCAAGCATCTCTCAGGTAAGGAGCGCAGTGGTCTGCAGATCAAAGACGCCAGCGGCACGGTCAACAAGAACAAGAATGGTCTTGACCTTAACGACATAAAACTCAAGACCAAGGGCAGCGATATCAAGCTTGATGCCCATGTGGACCAGGATATGCTTGACGGTAAGCCGAACGGCAAGGCCACCATCGACACCGACAGCAAGATTGACCTTAACGAGGTGGAGAAGCTCGTGCCCGAGGCTCGCAAGTCGCTGAAGGATTTGCCTCACAATAAGCCCGTCAGCATCAAGGCCAAGGCCCGTGGCAATGACAAGCGCCTGGATGTACACTCCCTGGATGCCGATATCCCGGGTGTGGGCCGCATCAAGGGCAAGGGCACCATCTACAACCCCACCGACATGGACCGCATGAAGGCCGACCTCGATACCGAGGTTGACCTGCGTGACCCCAGCGTGCTGAACAAGATGCTGGGTCTGAAAGATGTGAAGTTGCCACCGATGAAGATGAGCGGCAAGCTCAGTAAGGAGGGCTGTAAATGGGTTGCCCGCAACCTGCGCGTCTCGACTGGCGGCGGCACTATGCGCGGTGACGGCTATTACGATGTCTGCAACGAGAACTATGATGTGGACGCCGACTTCAACAACTTCCCCGTGAAGTCGTTCTTGCCCAACTATGATGTTAAGAACTTGACGGGCAGCATCGACGCCCGTGGCCACGGCTTTGACTTCACAGACTGCGGCAGTACCTGGACCGACGCTACTGTCAACCTGGCCAATGTGCGCTATAACGGCAAGCAGTACGGCAACCTCAAGGCCCGTGGCAAGCTGCGTGGCGGCTATGCTGATGTTTATGCCTCTGGCAGGCACACCGGTTATGACTTTGACGCCAATGCCCATGGCACCATCTGTAATGACCACTATGTCTTCACTGCCGACGGCGACATCCGCGATCTGGATCTGAAAAAGCTGGGCATGTATGACGGTGTGTGCAACGGCAAGACGCGACTGCATGCCGAGGGCGATATCAACCTGCGCACCAAGGAGTGGGATGCCGACCTGCAGCTCACCGATGTGGATTGGCAGCTGGACAGCAGCCTGCTCGTTGCGGATAATGCCAGGGCTATGTTGCATAGCACCCCGTGGCAGACCTGCATCACCGTGGAGAATGAAGACAACTACGCTCACCTGAATGCGCCGTGTGGCATGACGGAGCTGATGGAAGACCTCCAGAATACCGCCACCGAGGTGCAACGCCAGTTGAAAGAGCGCTGGATTGACATCGAGCGCCTCAAGGAGCCGATGCCTTGGTTCGATTTCGACATGCACATGGGTACCGATGGTCTGGTTCAACGCTACTTACAACAGCATGAGATAGACTTCCGCGATGTCAGCTGTGAGATGAGCCGTGACAGCGTACTCTTCCTCGATGGCAGGGCACACGGCATCAGTTATGGCGAGACCAACATCGACACCATCACCGTCCATGCCAACGAGTTGCAGAACACATACCTCGCCTTTAACGCGCACATGGGTAACCGCCCGGGAACATGGGACGAGTACGCTCAAGTGGATATAGAGGGTGGCATCAAGGGACCCGCATTGGACTTCATGCTGCACCAGCAAAACATCAAGGGCGAGACGGGTTACCGCTTGGGTTGCAATGCTCGCTTGACCGATGACGAGGTGCGGATGCGGCTCTTCGGCAAGGATCCGGTAATTGGTTACAGACACTGGACCTTCAACGAGGATAATCATGTGAATGTGGATTATCGCACGCGCATGCTTGATGCCAACCTGCAGTTGCGCAGCGACAGCAGCAGTGTCGAGTTGCTGACGCAGCGCATCCCTGGCGAAAACCGCGAGAATGTGCTACTCAATGTTAATAACCTCAAACTTGAGGAATGGACGCGCATTGTGCCCATGTTGGACCGTACCAGCGGCACAGTTAACGCCAATGTGGACATCAACTGGGATGGTGCCAATGCCGATGGTGACGGCATTATCGCCATCAAGGATTTCGTGTACAACGGCAAGCCTGAGGGCGATGTGATTCTCAACGCCGACTTCGACCTCGATCCTGCTACGCAATCGACACGCCTGACGGCTGATGTCGTCCTCGACGGTAAGGAGGCCATTGTCCTTGAGGGAACATTGAATGACATGACAACAGGCTCACCGCTGAATATGGAGGCGCGGTTCAACCGCTTCCCCTTGGAACGCGCCAATGCGTTCATCCCTGGTGACTACATCTGGCTCGACGGCTATGCTGTCGGTACCCTCGGTATTAGCGGTCAGATGGATGACCTGCGCATGAACGGTTATTTCACCGCCGATGGGGCAAGGGTTAATCTGCCCCGCTACGGCAGCTCGCTGTCGCTGTCAACTGACCGTGTGCCCATCGAGGATAATGTCATTACCTTCGATAAATATAAACTGATAGGCGCCAACCGCAGCCCTGTCGTTATCAACGGCACTGTTGACCTGCGCGCCCCGGACAACATGATCATCGACCTGACCGCCAACGGACGCGAGGTGCAGTTCATGAACAGCAAACAGGACGAGGTGACACAGGTATTCGGCAAAGGCTTGGCAGATATCAATGCCACCGTGAGGAGTCGTGGCGGTGTGATGACGGTGCGTGCCGATGCGAAATTGCTGCCGGGCAGCGACATCACCTATGTGATGAAGGATGACATCTCTCAATTGTCCACAGCCATCGACGAGGATATGGTGACCTTTATCGACTTCAATCAGCCCGAGACTGGACCAACCGTGCTGGTGACGGGTAAAGGCAGCAATGCCCTCAACATCCTGGCCAATATCGAAGTGGAGCAGGGGGCTAAGATTAACGCTTACCTCTCGGAGGATGGCCAGAACCGCGCTACCATTGACGGTAGCGGACGACTGAAATACACGGTGGACTTCGCAGGCCGTGACAACCTCACGGGCACTTACACTATTGCCAGCGGCAATATGCGGTACACGCCGCCATTGATCACACAAAGGATCTTTGACATCAAGAACGGCAGCACTATTATTTGGAACGGAGAGATGTTGAACCCGCAACTCAACCTCAAGGGTACCGCGCGCGTCAAGTCCAGTTTCACCGATGATGCGCAAAAGGCACATCCGGCCGACTTCTTCATCGATGCCAAGGTGGGCGGCTCGCTCAACAATATCGACCTTTCGTTTGACCTCTCCTGCGAGGGCGAGGATGTCGCCTACGCACAGAATGAGATTCAAACGATGAACGAGAGCGAGCGCCTGCAGAATGCCATCAGTTTGTTGCTCTATAATACCTATCTGGGTGCTGGCGGTGAGTTCAGGCTTAATGTCAACACAGCAGCCACATCGGCTCTGTTCTCGTTCCTGCAATCGAGACTCAATGCGTGGGCGGCAGAGACTTTGCCCGGAATTGACATCTCGTTCGGCATCAACCAATATCAGGGAGCAGTTGACGGCGGCACAAAGACCAGCTACAGTTATCGGTTGGCCAAAACGCTGTTCAACGACCGTTTCAAGATTGTTGTCGGCGGTGAGTACAGCCCTGATGCGATAGAATCAGAACAGATTGCTGAGAAACTTTTCAACGACATTTCCCTGGAGTACTATCTTAACGATAATGCCACGCGTTATCTGAAGCTGTTCCACCACTCCAGCTACGAGAATGTGCTTGAGGGTCCGGTGACCGAGACGGGTGTCGCCTATGTGCTGAAGCGTAAACTCACCAATCTGAAGAACCTCTTCACATTTAAGCATTCGCGTGAATACCTCCTGCGTGACTCCCTTGAGAAAGCCCGCAAAGCAGAATTGAAACTGATGGAGAATGCCATCGACGCCATGTCTGATGAGCAGCAGTCCGACAGCATGTTCACTGTGCCCCTCGACGATGGCAGCAGCGATCCAGACATCGATAAACCCACAGTAATCCGAAAGAGAGAAGATGAGAGCGAAGATTAGGACATTCCTGGGAATTGTGACAGCCACCATGCTCGCATGGATGGTGGTCTCTTGCTCGACGACCCGCAAGTTGGGCGAGAATGAAGTGCTCTACACGGGTGTGAAGCATCTCAAGTATCATGAGGAAAGCACCAAACTGGACGCTGGTGTCAAAGAAGACATTTTCACGGCCATCAATGTCAGGCCCAACAATCCTCTGTATTCGCCCTATTACCGCACGCCGTTCCCGATAGGCCTGATGATCTATAACAACATCGACGAGGACGCAACAGGGTTCAAGGGCTGGCTGTACAAGCATTTTGCAGCAAAGCCCGTGCTCATCAAGCGAGTCAATCCCCAGGCCCGTGTCGACATGATCAATACCATCTTGCGCAATAATGGCTATTTCACCTCATCAGCCAGTTATACGATTCATCCCAAAAAGAATCCCAAAAAGGCCAAAATCTCATATGATGTGAATGTCAATGAGCCTTATACGATAGGCAATGTGGAGTACATCAACGGCACGGATCCGCTTATGATGATGGTCGACTCACTCGCGCGTGCCAATCATTATCTGCAAACGGGAAGCCGCTATTGCCTTGACTCGTTGAGTGCCGTGCGCATCGATATCACCAACTTTGTGCGCAACCGCGGCTATTACTTCTTTAGGCCGGAGTACATCCAGTATCTTGCCGATAGCGTGCAGAATCAGGGCGTGATTCACATGCGCTTGATTGAGTCCAGCGATATTCCCAATAACGCCAGGATGCGCTATCGAACCCATGACATCGTGGCTACCGTTGTCAATGACGATGGCGTTGGAGAGCCCGACACCATTGAGTCACAGCGATGCACCCTCATCAAGTATGAGCCGGTTTATATCAAGGACCATGTCATTCCTGGCTGCATCCGTGCCCGAAAGGGAGGCTTGTTCCGCGTTAACAGCATAGACCGAACTCAGGCGGCACTCTCCAGTTTGGGCATCTTCAGTCTGGTGGACATCCAAGTGACGCCGCTCGACAGCATCACCCCCGAAGGTGACGGATTGCTCGATTTGGCGATCAATTGCCAGCTTGACAAGCCTTGGGAGGTGACGCTCGAGGCGCACGGAACTTCCAAGAGCAACAGTTTCATCGGGCCGGGTCTCGAAGTCGGTGCAAGCCATAAGAATGCCTTTGGGGCAGGGGAGAAGTTCTCTGTTGATATCTACGGTGACTACGAGTGGCAGACCGGTGGCGCAGGCACTTATAAGGGCGCAGACTTCAACTCCTACGAGTTTGGTATCGAGTCTAAGTTGGATTTCCCCCGCCTGCTGGCCCCCAAGTTCCTGTATCCCTCACGACGCTACACCAATTGGACGCGCTTCTCACTGTCGGCCGATCTAATGAACCGCCCTGACTATTTCAAGATGTCGCAGCTGTCCTTAGCCGCCTCGTGGGAATGGCATGCCAACCGCTATTCCAGCCATGTGCTGACCCCCTTCAAACTTACCTATAACCGCCTGTTGAGCAGCAGCGAGCGGTTTGACCAACAGATGGAGGGGCACCCTGCGTTGCAGGAGAGTTTCAAAAGTGTATTCATCCCCAAAATCGAATACACCTACACCTATGACCGCGATATCACTCCTCGTGATCACATCACTTTTACGGCCAGTTTCAGTGAGGCGGGCAATATCGCTTCGGGCTTGTGGGCATTATTTGGCTCCGACGGCACTAAACAATTGTTGGGCACCCCGTTCTCCCAGTTTGTCAAGGCACATGGGCAGGTCGTGTGGACCCGGTACTTTGGCTTCGAGTCCCAATTGGCGACTCGTGTGTTTCTTGGTGCCGCTCATGCCTATGGCAACAGCAGTGAGTTGCCCTATCGCGAGCAATTTTATGCCGGCGGTTCCAACTCCATCCGTGCCTTTGCCGTGCGCACGCTTGGCCCGGGAAGTTTCCACCCTGGTGAGAACGACAACTTCACCTACTATGACCAAACGGGTTCCTTCAGGTTCGAGGCCAACACCGAGTACCGTTTCCCCATCCTCGGTTACTTCAAGGGCGCCATCTTCCTGGATGCAGGTAACATCTGGCTGCTCGAGAACGACCCCATGCGACCTGAGGGCAAACTCAGGATGAAGAATTTCCTGGACCAACTGGCGTTAGGCACTGGTGTGGGATTGCGTTTCGACATGACGATGCTGGTTGTGCGTGCCGACTTGGGTATCGGAATCCACGCCCCCTATGAAACCACTAAGAGCGGCTACTTCAATATTCCCAGCTTCAAGGAGGCTCTTGCCTTCCACTTGGCTATCGGCTACCCCTTCTAGTGAGTTAGATGTTATAAATTAGGAGTGAGGTGTTGCATCCGCCGAGCAGACACACCACCTCACTCCTAATTCTTCATTCCTGATTATTTGCGTATGCTGGCAGTGATTTTATCGTCAGTGACATCAATCAGGATGGTGTCGCCAGGCTTGGCTTCCTCGCGCAGCAGCATCTCGCTCAATGGGTCCTCGATTTCGCTTTGAATAGCACGCTTAAGCGGGCGGGCACCGTATTGGATGTCAAATCCATGGTCGGCGACCATATTCTTGGCGGCTTCGGTGATCTCAAGTTTCAGGTCGTTCTCTTCAACGCGCTGGTAGAACGAGGCTAATTCGATATCAACGATCTTGAGGATGCACTCGTGGTTGAGGGCGCCAAAGGTGACAATATCGTCCACACGGTTTAGGAACTCGGGCGAGAACTGGCGGTTCAATGCCTTGCGGATGACCGAGTCGCTGCGCTCTTTGGTCAATTCACTCGTGTTGAAGCCCACGCCTGCGCCAAAGTCTTTCAGTTCCCTGGTGCCGATGTTGCTGGTCATGATGATGATGGTGTTCTTGAAGTCCACCTTGCGGCCCAGACCGTCGGTGAGGCTGCCCTCGTCGAGCACTTGCAGCAGCATGTTAAACACATCGGGGTGTGCTTTCTCGATTTCGTCAAGCAGCACGACGCTATAGGGATGACGGCGCACCTTCTCGGTGAGCTGTCCGCCCTCCTCATAGCCTACATAGCCCGGAGGAGCACCCACGAGGCGGGACACATTGAACTTCTCCATATATTCGCTCATGTCCACGCGGATAAGGGCGTCATCGCTGTTGAATAGGAACTGTGCCAGTTTCTTGGCCAGCAGGGTCTTGCCCACACCAGTCGGGCCCAGGAACATGAACGAGCCGATGGGTCGCTTCGGGTCGCGCAAGCCAGCGCGGTTGCGGCGGATGCTGCGGGCGATTTTATCGATAGCCTCGTCTTGGCCGATGACCTGTTTCTTGAGTTCGTCGGTCATGCCCAGCAGGCGGATGCCCTCGCTTTGTGCGATGCGTTGGGTGGGCACGCCGGTCATCATGGCGACAACCTCGGCAATGTTGCCCTCATTGACAGTCACGCGGCGGCTGTCGAGTTCAGCCTCCCAGCGTTCCTTGGCTTCCTGCAGCTCGGCCTTGAGTTTCTCCTGTTGGTCACGGTAGTTTGCAGCACTCTCGAAGTTCTGTGCCTGCACGGCCTTGAACTTGTTGTCTTGGGCCTCGGCGATGCGCTGCTCGAGGTCCTCTATTTCCTTAGGTGTATCCACACGGGTGATATGCACGCGTGAGCCCGCCTCGTCCATCGCGTCGATGGCCTTGTCGGGCAGGAAACGGTCGCTGATGTAGCGGTCGGTGAGTGTGACGCATGCGCGCAGAGCCTCGTCGGTATAGCTCACACCGTGGTGCTTTTCGTACATCTCCTTGATTTTGTGTAGAATCTCGAGCGTCTGTTCGGGTGTGGTGGGCTCTACCAGGACTTTCTGGAAACGGCGTTCCAGGGCTCCGTCTTTCTCGATGCTCTTGCGGTACTCGTCGAGTGTGGTGGCACCGATGCATTGGAACTCGCCTCGCGCCAAGGCGGGCTTGAGCAGGTTGGCAGCGTCCATCGATCCGCTGGCATTGCCGGCGCCCACGATATTGTGGATCTCATCGATGAACATGATGACATTCTTGTTGGCACTCACCTCGTCGATGACGGCTTTGAGGCGTTCCTCAAACTGGCCACGATACTTAGTGCCTGCCACGATGGCCGCCATGTCGAGCGAGATAATGCGTTTGTCGAGCAGGGTGCGTGCCACCTTGCGCTCGACGATGCGCTTGGCCAGACCCTCGATGATGGCGCTCTTGCCCACGCCGGGCTCACCGATCATCACAGGGTTGTTCTTCTTGCGGCGGCTCAGGATCTGCGCCAGCCGTTCAATCTCTGTCTCGCGTCCCACAACGGGGTCCAATCGGCCCTCAGCGGCCTCGCGTGTGATGTCTTTGCCATATTTATCGATGACGGGGGTGGCAGAATTGTCACCCCGACTGACATTTCGTCGCTGTCGTGTCTCACGGTAGGACGGATTATCGCTGTCACTGCCGCCTGTGCCGCCGGGCATTTCATCCTCTTCATCTTCTTCCTCATCGGGGAAGTCGGCACCGGCCTTG
>JAFZSS010000010.1 GCA_017619255.1 Muribaculaceae bacterium | reverse complement strand
TTCAAGAAGCGTCAGTCGCTCATCAAGCCCATCCAGGACGACATCTACAATGCGTGCAAGAAGGTGTGCGAGGAGCGTGGCTTCCAGGTCATTTTTGACCGCGCCAGCAGCCAGAGCATCATCTTTGCCTCACCGCGCATCGATGTGAGCAACGAGATTCTTGAGAAGATGGGTTACAAGTAAATCCAAGAATAAATAATCAATAACTATAGTTTCAAATCAATTTTTTTAGACATGTTTAAAAGATTTATGCTCTTAGCCGTTATGGCTACCACATTGTGCCTCGGTGCACAAGCTCAGAAATTCGGTTTTGTCAACACCAACGAGATTTTTAATGTGATGCCTGACAAGGTGACCGCCGAGAATACTCTCAAGCAGGTGAGCGACAAGTATGAGGCCGAATTCAAGAATCTGCAGGAGGCTTTCCAGAAGAAGATGACCGAATATGAGGCTGCCGATCAGGATCCCAGCACGCCCCAGGCCATTAAGGACCGCCACAACCAGGAGTTGCAGGAGGACTACATGAAGATTCAGAACTTCCAGCAGACCGCAGCTCAGGACTTGCAGAAGCAGCAAGACACTCTGATTGCCCCGATTACTCAGAAGTTGCAGAACGCCATTCAGGCCGTTGGTGCTGAGGGAGGTTACACCTTCATCTTTGACCAGGCTGCCGGCTCGATCCTGTACACGGGTACCAATGCCGAGGATGTAAGTGCCAAGGTGAAGGCCAAATTGGGCATCAAGTAAAACAAGGCATTTCAAACTCACAACACGATAAATGCTAAGTTGCTGATCCCCTCATGAGCTATGGTTCGTGAGGGGATTACTATAGCCTGAAGTGTTGAAAAAGCGAAAATAAAAGCTCGAATAATTCCAAGGGATACAGAATTTTACTACTTTTGCAGGAGAGTAACAGTCAATAAGAACCGAAATGAAAAGAGTCTTTTTAATTGCATTGGTGATGAGCCTTCCTTTTGTGCTGAGCGCACAAGGAAAACTGACGGCCTACTATGCCAATACCGCTTTTGGCGATTACCAGGAGGGGCAGCTGATTGTGGACACCAATGACCCCATCAACCGCATGGTGGACTTTAACGAGTCACAGTTTAAATACGAGGGCGATGAATCGGGAGGCTATTATTCGCAACTGATTCCCAAGTCACAGGTGACGGTCAAAGAGTACCAGATGACTCCGCTGCCTGTTGAGTTGGTGCGTGACGACGCCATCTTTGTGTCGAATGACGGCTTTATAGTGGCCATTTTCGCCGCTCATGCGGGCGAACACGGTTTCTACAGTTATGATGACGACTTCGTGCCTTATTACGATGCTGAGCAGACGATGGCCCATCAGGAGTACTACGCGATCAGCGGGGTGCTCAAGTCGCCTTATGACCCCGAAGGATTCTTTTTTGAGGAACCGCTGGAGGTGGAGGATGACAACATCAAACTCTATGTTGATGGGGCCGAGATTCGATATGTCTCGGTAGATGATCCCGACTATGTGCGCTATCGTCCCTATAAGATGGGTTTCCTGGAAGAACAGTGGACGAAGCCCGACGATTATGACTATGACAAATCGGCCTATGACCTTGACGGCAATCTGGTGACTGACCTGATGCGGGTGGTAGATATTCCCACCTATCTCTCCATTGCCTATATCGGTGACAAGGATGCGCTCTACATTAATGGCACATTATATTACAGGCAGATAAATGACGAGAATGCGCCAGACTCTGTGTGCCAATGATGATTGGAGGGGCTGCGTAAATTGATAGAAACATAATAAACGATAGAACAATATGAAAAGAATTTTAGTGATGACCATGGCATTGCTGCCGCTGATGCTCATGGCCCAGGCAAGGATTGGCATCGTGAACTCACAGCAGGTTTTTGACCTCATGCCCGAGAAGGCTGCTGCTGAGGCACAATTGAAGACCTTGAGCGAGCAGTATCATGCCGAGTATGTGTTGCTGCAGAGTGAGTTTGACAAGAAGTATGCCGACTACCAGACCGTGGCTGCCGATTTGTCGATGCCTGAGACTATCAAAGAGCGCCGCGTGCATGAGTTGCAGGAGAGCGACAAGAAGATGCGAGAGTTTGAGCGCCGTGCCGCCGATGACATCGCCGCCAAGCGTGAGGCGCTCACCAAGCCCCTGACCGACAAGATACAGACTGCTATCCAAAAGGCAGGCGAGCAGGGTGGTTTTGACTTGGTGTTGGATACCGCCGTGACTCCCGTGGCCTATTTTGGTCCAAACACGGTGGATATCACTCCGATGGTGAAGGCCATTCTCGGCATCTGAAAAAGGGTGGAATAAGAATTACGGCCGAAAAACAAGAAAACCTGCATCGCAATCGCAATGCAGGTTTTTATTCACTTTAGGGTGGAAGATGGGGCTCGAACCCACGACCTTCGGAACCACAATCCGACGCTCTAACCAGCTGAGCTACGTCCACCATGTAAAGCGTTTTCTTTCAAACGCGGGTGCAAAGATAATACCATTTTTGTTCATGTGCAAGACTTGGGACAAAAAAACAAAGATTTTTTTGTTTCGGGAGGATGTCCAGTGGGGTTAGCGCTCCACGATGACGGCTGGGGCAATGCGGTCACTACCCTTGACAAACTCGCCCATCGAAAACACGCTTCGCAGGTTCACATCGTTGTCGAGTAGTAGGATGTCGGCATCCTTGCCACGCTGAATCGAACCCTTGCGGTCATAGATGCCCATGATTCTGGCTGGCGTCTCGCTGGCCATGCGCACGGCATCCTGCAGCGGTACTTCTGCCACCCTCACCATTGTCTTGATGAGGCGGTCCATGGTGGCGATACTGCCGGCCAGGGCACTGCGGTCAGAAAGCTTGCACACGCCGTCCTCGATGATGACGCGGGGGTCAAAGGCATGCTCGCTGTCGCTGTCGGTGACAGCGAGAGCGTCGGTGCACAAGGCGGTGCGTTCAACGCCTTTCATATGGTATACCAGGCTGAGCAAAGTGGCCGGCACATGAATGCCGTCGGCAATGACCTCGACAGCCATGTCTTCGAGCAGATAGACGCTCTCGACAGTGCCCGCATGTTTGAATTCCCTCACATTATGGAAGCCGGGCATGGCGTTGTAGAAATGGGTGGCCATTGTATAGCCGGCATCCCAGGCAGCCTTGACATGATTATATTCGGCAGCAGTGTGGCCGATGGCGGCAATTACACCCTTGCCGGAGAGGTAGCGGCCCATTTCGACGGCTCCGGGCAGTTCGGGAGCTGTATCCCAGCGACGCATGCAGTCAAAGTCCTCGACGATGTGGATGTACTCGTCGGGGTTGGGGATGCGGATGACTTCAGGCATCTGTGCTCCGGCCTTGCTGGGGTTGAAATACGGTCCCTCCATGTGCATGCCCATGATGGTGGAGTTGGGTTCCTTCATCAAGTCGTCGCATGTCTGGCAGGCGTGTTCCATCATCTCAAGGGTGGAAGATGACAGGGTGACATAGATGGCTGTGGTGCCATGACGCAAGTGGGTCTGTGCTGCCGTCAGGAAGGCCTCACGAGTGCATTCCTGGAAGTCACAACCGCCGCCGCCATGGCAATGCAGGTCAACGCCGCCGGGCACAACATGCATGTTGTTTGCGTCGATGACCTTGTCCATGCCCTCAAGTCGACGGCTGCTCTTGGTTACCTCTTTAATGCGGCAATCCTCAATGATGACAGAGCCCCCATTGATCCAACCCTCGGGTGTGAGCACATGACCGTTATAGATTTGTGTCAGCATTCCCAATCCTTTTTTACCTTATTCTATCCGCAAATATACGGTGTTTTTCGTTAGGTTGTGTTTTCTATTACATTTTTTTTGATTTCTTGACAAAATTTTAGGATTCTGGGCTTACGAGCGTCGTTTCGGGCCATTCGTGAGTGTCGTTTTTTTTCTTGATTGATCTGGAATTTGTCATCGTAATTGGCCGATTGGTCACCAAGTGGCTGGCATTCGTCTTTTCTTCGAGAAACACGATTTTACTTTTCCTTCGTCCAAGAGTCTTATAATCAGTTTAGTTAACATTAATTCATTTCCAAAATTCCAAACAAAATGAAAAAGATTGTATTAGTATTGACCGTCGCCCTGATGGGCATTGCAATGAACGCACAACCGCCTCGCCAGCACCGAGGCCATGACAACCCCGAGCAGATGGTGCAACACCGCGTGGAGCACCTTGATAAGGCTCTGAGTCTGACTGATGCTCAGAAAGCCGAATTGACCAAGATTCTTATGCAGGAGTTTGAATCCATGAAACCGGAGCAACCGCCCGTGGCGAATGCCGAGGAGAAGCCGCAGCGCCCAGATGAGTCGGTGATGAAGGCCCGTCGCGAGCAGATGGAGGCCCGCCGTGCCGAGACCGAAGCTAAGGTCAAGGCGGTGCTTACCCCTGAACAGGTAACTAAATATGACGAATTGAAGCAGCACGAGGGCAAGCGGGGCCATGGTCATCACCATGACGGCGACCGCAGACCGCCCAAGCATGACGGCTGTAATTGCCCATGCAAACATGAACAGTGATTCGCTGTATAGGTTTTAAACAAAAGGGGCGTTTCCCGGTCTAGGGGAACGCACTTTTTCTATGTGAGTGGTTTGGCAAGAAAAAGTGTCTCTAAATGATTAGAAGATGTTAAAAAGCGGGTGTTTTTACTTAAAAATGCCCTATGGGGGTATCAAAAATGTCGTGAAAATGAAAAAAAATTGCTATCTTTGCATTATAAAACAAGAAGAAAGCAACATGGATGTAAAGAAAGTCTTATTTATATCGCAGGAAATCGCACCCTATGTGCCTGAACGCCGTTTATCACAGATAGGTCGCATCCTGCCTCAAGGCCTCAAGGAACTGGGCGCCGAGGAGCGCACCTTCATGCCCAAATACGGTATGATTGCCGAGCGCAGCAACCAGTTGCATGAGATGATCAGGCTCTCGGGCATGAATGTCATCATAGACGATACCGACCATCCTCTCATTATCAAGGTGGCCACCTTGCAGCAGGCCCATTTTCAGGTTTATTTCATCTATAACGAGGATTACTTCGCCAGCAGCCGCATCGACGAGCTGGAGATGAACTGTTCGCCTGAGGACAATGATGAACGCAGCATGTTCTTTGTGCGCGCCGTCATCGAGTCTATCCGCAAGATGCGTTGGGTGCCTGACATTATCCAGTGCACAGGTTGGATCTCGGCTCTGGCACCGGTATATATCCGCACGCTCTATGGTGATGACCCGTCGTTCCGTGACGCCAAGATTGTCACGGCCCTGTTTGATGAGCAGAATGTGGGACCGCTGGATGCCCGCTTAAGCGAGAAGATGCATCAGGACGGCATCCCTAAGAGTGCCCTCAAGCCCATTGCCGGCAAGGAACTCTCGTATGATGAGCTGATGGCTTACTCGCTCAAGTACAGCGACGCCATTATCCAGTGTGAGGCCGATGTGAGTGAGCATGTACTCGAAGCTGCCGCCGCACTTCCTAGATTGGAGTTTGTTGATGACGACGATGTCAACAAGGTGGCAGCGTTCTATGACTCGCTGCGTGGTTGACGCCCTTGCTGTTATTGTCTTGCTATTCTTAAATCGTATTATCATTTCGGGAATATGAAACATTTGGTCAATGTGATACTGGCAGTGGCTGTGCTGCTTGCCTTGTACGCATGCACCGACGAGACGATCGGCGTAACCATTACCGACAGTGTCTCATCGATTATAGAAGATTCTTCATTTGTCATCACGGGACATTCGGTGCGTAATGACCGAGTCCAGATGCGTACCAGTACCAAGATGCTGGGCGTGCTCCATGCCGACGGTTTCGGCAGCCTTTCCGCCGAAGCCGTTACCATGTGGATGCCGGCCATGAGGCTTGACACGACTAATGTTAAGCCCGAGTGGATTGACTCATGCCGCCTGAAACTGCGTATGCCTTATAGCAACGGTTTCACGGGCGACTCGCTGGCACCCATGCGGTTGAGCGTGTATCGTTTGAACAAGGCTTTGCCTAGCCCAATATACAGTGACTTTGATCCCTCGGGGTATTATGATTTTGACGACCTGTTGGCTACGGAATCTTACTCTCCTTCTTCGGGATGGCTTGAAATCGGTTCATCTTATGTGACCGGAACTGCTGTAACCGACACCGTGAGAGTGATATCGGTCCCCATGCCCACTGAGTTGGGGCGTGAATTGTTCAACACTTATGTAGCCGACCCGGCTAAGTTTTCCTCACCCAAGGCGTTTGCCGAAGTGTTCCCGGGTATCTATATCACCAATACCTATGGCAGCGGTCATGTGATGAACATCAAGGCCACAGAGTTGGATGTGTACTATCACAAGCATGTGTGGCTGGACGACACGACCGAGACGGACTCGACCTTCAGCCAGTCCTATCTGGCATCGACACCCGAAATCATTTCCAACAACATTATCCGCTTTAGCATCGATGATGCCATCACCTCGATGGTCAATAGCGGCGAGGCCTTGATTGTTGCTCCCGCAGGCTATGAAGTCCAGGTGCGTTTCCCCATCCAGGACATCATCGATAAGTATAGGGTCAATGTGGGTAATAGTCAGGCCCTTATCAACAGCCTGTCGCTGGAGCTGCCCGTGAGCATCCCCACTACCGAATATGACATTCAGCCGCCCACTTATCTGTTGATGGTCAAGACATCTCAGAAGGACAACTTCATCAACGGTGACAGTTTGACCAATAACAAGGACTCGTTCTATGCCATCTATGACGCCAAGGAAAAGAAATATGTCTTCTCGGGTCTGCGTAATTATGTGCTCAACATTATCAATAACCAGGGCGGTATCGCTACCGAGGATGATATCAACTTCACCATCACCCCGGTTGATGTGACCACCTACACCTATACCCAGTCTTATTACTATGGTGGAACGACGAGCACGGTGACCAAGATTTCGCCCATGGTGTCGCGTCCGGCTATTGCGCGTCTGTTGCTGGACAAGGCCAAGATCAAGATAACCTACAGCAAACAAATTGTCGATTAAAGTTTGTGGGTTTGAAAAAATAGTGCTACCTTTGCACCCGCATTGCAAATAATCGCAGTGCACTAAGCCGCAATAGCTCAGTCGGTAGAGCATTTCATTCGTAACGAAAAGGTCGCGGGTTCGAGTCCCGCTCGCGGCTCCACTATGACGGGAAAACAATATCGTTTTCCCGTTTTTTGATTCTTTGAAGGATTATGGAGATTACAGTAAAGGATTATATGGAGCGCCAGCCTGGCAACCCTCAGGTAGCCGAAACTGACCGGTATTATCTGTGGATAGCTATGCGGCTTGCTAAACTGTGGGATGAATCACCATGGTTGCGGGAGATGGAAGACGACATGCGCCGCGATGTGGTGCTTGCCGTGACGGGCTATTTTCAGGATGTTGTGGCCGATGGCGGCTTGTGGCGTTCATTCTCACGCCTTCACGACAAACGGCACGGCAGCCCTGTTCCGCATTATGGTCGTTCCGATGACTATGTGGACTATGAATTGAACCTTGATGATGTGAGGTTTGTCATCTGGTGGACCATTGTCGGAGAGGGTCGTGATTATTCTTTGGACCCTCAAGATGAAGGCCTGAATGCTTTGTCAACGGCATTTCACATGCTGCTTGACTCGGAATATGAGCAGGCTCCGGTGCCTCGTCAGTTCTGTATCGCCGGTGAAGTGGATCTGGAAAATCCTGCCGATGCTCGGCGTATCTATGATTATGCTTACTGGCTTTACTGGCGCAGCTACCTGCTGAGGCCATCATCGTTGGCTGTGATGGACCGTGCGATGCCTGAGGCGCACGCCCTTATTGCCCGTGCTGGTGAGCATGACGCCCGTCCCTTGCTGCAGGACCTTAATGACCGCTTGATGTCTACTGAGCCTGCGGGCCCCATCCCTTTGACTACGGCTCAATGGCTGAGGCTCATTATTGATGATGTGTTGCCGGAATAAGCTAGATTGATTAGGCTGTAGAATAAAACAGGCGTGCTTGTCTTTAATGATAAGCACGCCTGTTTGTTGGCTGATGAATTTGTTAAGCAATACCCTTGCCGTGGCAGTTCTTGTACTTCTTGCCACTACCGCATGGGCAGGGATCATTGCGGCCAATCTTGGGACCCTCGTTGCGGATGGTGCCGACGGGGCCTTGCGTGCGGTTGCCGGCCATGGGTGTACCCTGACCGCCCTGCTCGCCACGACCCTCGCTATAACGGGGACGGCGCGGCTGGGGCTCATTCCTTGACACATTCTCTTGGGGCGGAGCCTCGGGAATCTGACCACGCATGAGCACGGCGATGGACTTGCCGTTCATGATACCGACCATCTGCTTGAACATGTTGAACGCCTCGGTCTTGTAGATCACGAGAGGATCTTTCTGCTCGTAGCTGGCGTTCTGTACGCTCTGCCTCAACTGGTCCATTTCACGCAGGTGCTCTTTCCAGTTCTCGTCGATGGTAAGCAGCATGACTGCCTTCTGCCAAGCCTTGGTAATCGACTTGCAGTGGGAGTCTGCAGCTTCCTTGATGTCGACAACGATGCCGAATGTGCGTTTGCCATCGGTGATGGGCACGCGGATGAGACCCATGGTCTCGATGCCTTCGGCTTTCTGCCTCTCAACAATCTGCTGGATAATGGGATCGGCGACCTCACTCATGTGTTCCATCTTGCGGTTGAAGGCCTTGATGACGGAGTCATAGAGGATTTCCTGTTTCTTGCCATCATCCATGCGACGATACTCTTCTTCGTTGAAGGGGGGCTCGATGGCATAGGTCTTGAGCGTCTGCATCTGGAAGTCCTCAAAGTCATCGGCACCATACCTGTCCACCAGATCCTCCACACTGTCATACAGGGTGTTGATGATGTCCAGACCGATGCGCTCACCGATGAGGGCGTGATGGCGGCGAGTATAAATTACCTTACGCTGGGCGTTCATGACATCGTCATATTCGAGCAGGTGCTTACGGATACCGAAGTTGTTCTCCTCGACGCGCTTCTGGGCGTTCTCGATACTCTTGGTAACCATATTGCTCTCGATGGCCTCGCCATCCTTGAGTCCCAGACGGTCAAGTGTCTTGACAACACTCTCGCTGGCAAACAGACGCATCAGTTTGTCCTCAAACGACACGAAGAAGACCGAAGAACCCGGGTCTCCCTGACGACCTGCACGACCGCGCAACTGGCGGTCCACACGGCGTGACTCATGGCGCTCGGTACCGATGATGGCCAGACCGCCGGCGGCTTTCACCTCGGGCGACAGCTTGATATCGGTACCACGACCTGCCATGTTGGTGGCGATGGTGACCGTTCCCTTGCCGTCGATGGATTGACCGGCTTGGGCAACAATATCGGCTTCCTTCTGGTGTAACTTGGCGTTCAAGACATTGTGCGGGATGTGGCGCAGGTTGAGCATGCGGCTCAACATCTCACTGATCTCCACACTCGTAGTACCTACCAGGGTGGGGCGGCCCGAATTGCGCATCGCCTCAATCTCGGCAATGACGGCACTGAATTTCTCCTTCTGCGTCTTGTAAACGCGGTCGGCCATATCGTTGCGGATGACGGGCTTATTGGTGGGGATGGTGACGACATCCAGTTTGTAGATGTCCCAGAACTCACCTGCCTCGGTCTCAGCAGTACCGGTCATACCAGCCAGCTTATGGTACATGCGGAAGTAGTTCTGCAGCGTGATAGTGGCGAAGGTCTGGGT
>JAFZSS010000085.1 GCA_017619255.1 Muribaculaceae bacterium | reverse complement strand
GGACCTCAAGTCCAATGGCGAACCTGTCGACCAATTGTAGTCCGGGTCAACGCCCTCGAGATTGGTGATGACTGATACATTTTTAGCCTTAAATTCCAAGTTTCCCATACCCAAGAGCCACTTGACACGGCCTCCGATGTTCAATCTCTCGTTGATGACACGAGTGTAGCCACCGCCAATCTCAACATATGCATTGATGCCAAACTCCACATCGCGCATGTCGCAACGGTAATTGGAGTAGTCGTTGGAATGCATGCCCCTCATGTCTTGCATGAAAGTGAACATTTCCTTTGGAGTGTTGGCATAACCATCAGCCTTCACGCTCACATTAAATGTCATAAAACCTTTACCATGCCACCAACCCGCCGATATCAAGTCGGTTGTGACGCCAAGGGTTGCTTTGTTCCTGTCATCCAGTTTGGCATTAAAGCTCTCAGTAGTATAGTAATCGCCATTGTCGCCATGTCTGAAGATATCCATGGCATCATCAATGCCCAGCACATTGGATTGTACCCAGGCGCCGGTATTGCCCACGGCAGGCAGGTTGACAAAACCACGCTCTGGAACCAAAGCCGGGTTCAACTGGATGCGGTACTGCGCAGTTTCCATAAAAAATGAGCTGCGGATGAATTGGCCATGCGCCAACCCCGAAGCCACAAGCATCGCCAAGGCACAACCCGCCCTCAAACTATCGCAAAGCCATCTTTTCATCGTCATATGGTAAATGGAGCACAAATATAGTAAAGATTTCACACATGCAACACAAAACACACCATTTCAGGGCAACCGCCAAAAAAATTTGGCAGTCTCGGCACCATGCGCTATCTTTGCAGTTTGAATCAAATATTTCTAAAATTCAGACACGACATATCATGAGTGAAGACAATAAAAAACTGAAAGTGGGAATCACCCTCGGCGACACCAATGGCATCGGAATTGAAGTGGCCCTGAAAGCCGTGGGCGTCCCTGAAATGATGGACATGTGCATTCCCGTGCTTTACGGATCGAGCAAAATAGTGAGCTACCACCGTAACGCGTGTAACCTGCCCGGTTTCCAGATCAACCACACCAAGAGTGCACAGAACCTGAAAGGCAACATGCCCAACCTTGTGGAGTGCATCAATCAGGAAATCAAAGTTGAACTGGGTCAGCCTAGCAAGCAGGCTGGTCTGGCGTCATTCCTGGCTCTGGAAGCAGCCGTCCATGATTTGAAAGCCGGCCACATCGATGTGCTGGTTACCGCTCCCATCAGCAAGGACAACATCCAGAGCGACCAGTTCCACTTTCCCGGTCACACCGAGTACCTGGAGAGCGCTGCCGGCGACGGGTCGAAAGCCCTGATGGTCATGTGCACTGGCAACCTGCGTGTAGCTTTAGTCACCATGCATCTGCCGCTATCCCAGGTTCCAGGAGCGCTTACGGTTGACGGTATCCGCCAACGCTTGCTCCAGTTCAACACGACACTCAAGCGCGACTTCGGCATCGACGGTCCCCGCATCGCCGTGCTCTCGCTCAATCCGCATGCCGGTGAGAACGGCATTCTGGGCACCGAGGAGCACGATATCATCATTCCCGCCATCCAGCAGTCACTTGACGAGGACGGTGTGCAATGCTTCGGTCCTTATGCCGCCGACGGCTTCTTTGGCGCCCGCCATTATCGTCGTTTCGACGGTGTGCTGGCAATGTACCATGACCAGGGCTTAGCCCCCTTCAAAACCATTGCCATGGACGAGGGCGTGAATTTTACTGCCGGTCTCCCCATCGTACGCACGAGTCCCGACCATGGCACCGGCTATGACATAGCTGGCCAAGGCATCGCCAACGAATCCTCGATGCGCCATGCCATCTATACGGCAATTGATGTGTACCGTTCCCGCATCCGTTATGACGAGATGCGCCAGAACCCGCTCCCCAAACTGTTCCAAGACCGCGGCCGCGACAATGTGAAACTTGACCTTACCAAAGGCGAATAAAACGCATCTGCGTCATGATAAAAGGAATCATCTTTGACTATGGCGGTACGCTTGACAGCCGCGGGGTGCACTGGAGCGAAGTGCTGTGGCAAGGCTATCAGCAAGCATGCGTGCCCATTGACAAGGCCACATTCAGGGCTGCTTATGTCGAGGGCGAGCGCGCCCTTGCCCGTGAGCGCATCATTCTGCCCCAAGACGACTTCCACACCTTGTTGCTCAAGAAAGTGGCCATCGAGGTCAGCTATCTCCCTGAGCAGCCTGACGCCACCACGCGGGACCGTTGGGTGAAAGAGATTGCCAAGTACTGTGACAATGCTGCTCGCAGTTGCATCAACGAGGCCCTCCCCGTTCTCGAGCAGCTGCATGAACGCTACCCGATGATGCTGGTGAGCAACTTCTACGGCAACATCGACGAGGTGTTGCGCGCCTATGGCATACGCCACCTGTTCAAAGGCATTATCGAGAGCGCCGTCGTGGGGGTTCGCAAACCCAACCCCACCCTGTTCCGCCTGGGCGTTGACGCGCTTGAACTGCCAGCCGAACAGGTGCTTGTCGTGGGCGACAGCCTGCGCAAGGATATCGAACCCGCCGAGCAGCTGGGATGCCCGGTATTGTGGCTCAAGGGCAAAGGATGGACTGACGAAGAGGACCAGCAGACACATCCGCACACTATCACTCGCATCACCGAGGTGCCCGAATGGACAGACCGCTTGTAAGCGCCAAACCGCATTTTCAACACATTAATTATAGAAGCATGAATTACGCTATCATCGCAGCGGGAGAAGGCTCCAGGCTTGCCCAGGAGGGCGTCGCCAAACCCAAACCCTTGGTCGAACTGCAGGGCGAACCCATGATTGGCCGCCTAATCAACATCATGCTCCGGTGCAGCGCCGAGAGCATCAGCATCATTGTCAACGAGCGCATGACAGAGGTGAGAGAGTACCTTGAAAGTCTTGATTTGCCCGTGCCGCTTAATCTGGTCGTGAAATCCACACCCAGCTCGATGCATAGTCTGTGGCACTTGAGCCGTGTCATCCCGCAAGGCAAATTCTGCCTGACGACGGTGGATACCATCTTCCGCGAGGAGGACTTCAAGGGCTACATCGATGCCTTTGAGACCGACGATGAACATGACGGGATGTGGGCAGTAACGCCTTTTGTCGATGACGAGAAACCCTTGTGGGTCGATGTCGACGATCAGATGACGATCACGGCCTTCCGCGACAAGCGATGGGACGGCGCACGCTATGTTTCGGGCGGAGTGTATGCCATGACTGACAAGGCGTTTGCCGTGCTGGATGAATGCATTGAGCAGGGTGTGAGCCGGATGCGCAATTTCCAGCGGGCCCTTGTCAAAACCGGACTTCATCTGCAAGCCTACAGCATCGACAAGATAGTTGATGTGGACCATGCCGGCGACATTGCCACCGCCGAGGACTTTCTCGCAGATTGACACACCTCCGTAAGATAGATAATGGTGTTTTCAAACAAGTCGGGGAGCGAAAGCCAAAACTTTCGCTCCCCGACTTTTCTTACCCTCAAGGGGCATCATGCCATCTTACCACGCGCCATTCAGCAAGAAGCTAATCAGAGTAGTGACATCACTAATGTCGATGGAACCACTAAAGTCAGTATCAGCATTTTCCTCAACATAGGAAGCGGCTGAACCATTCAGCAAAAAGCCGATCAGAGTGGTAACATCGCTGATGTCAACAACACCACTACCGTCAGCATCGCCACGCAAACAGGAAGTGTTCTGTAACAAAGTCACCTCCTCGATATTGCTCCATTCGCTCTCGGTTCCATCAATGTAGAGAGACTTCACCCTATACATGAAGGTGCCAGCCTCGGCAAGATCATTGACAGTGTAGAACATGTCGGTGATACCTGTAATCAGACGGCTATTCTGATCACCGGTCTCTTGGGCCCTAAGCATAGGAGTCACTTCAAGCGTATAGCTCGAAACATTGGTCTCGGGTGTTTCATCGGTCCAGTCAGCACGGAACTTAGTCAAGTCAATGTGCTCCTCGTTAGCAGGCAGCATCACGGGATCATACTTGATCAGCGAAGCCAAGCCGTTCAGGCTGACAGTGACTGGCTCAGCGCCTCCACTCGTCAGCGTGATTGTGGCGGGATGTGCACCAAAAGTGTTAGGATTATAGGTCACACTCACAGTGGCTCCAGCCTCGGCCTGCGCCTTAGTAAGGCTGGTCGGAGTCACGCTGTAAACGCCAGCAGCATCGTCCAGTGCGAGATTGATGCCACCAGTCAGGTTCTCACCGGTGACAGTAAAGGTCTTGGTTGCTGTTTCACCGACAAGGTTGTTGAATGTCAGTGATGACGGCTCAACGGTAATCGTGCGCACTGGATCGGTTGCAGTACCGATGAGGGTCACCATCTTGGAGTCGGCATCTCCACCGCTAATAGTCACGGTGGACTCATGCGTACCGGCCGCACTGGGATTGTATTTCACAGTCACGGTTGCACCAGCCTCAGCCTGTGCCTTGGTGATTGAAGTCGGTGTAATGGTGTATGCTCCGTTAGCGTTGTTCAATGCCAGCGACAGATTGCCTGTCAAGTTTGTACCCACGACAGTGAAGGTCTTGGTTTGCATTTCTCCCGTCGTTGTGTTGAACTCCAACAACTCAGGACTCACATTGATCTCGCGAGCGGGAACGGTAGCAGTTCCATTCAGAATCACAGCCTTGTCCTCTCCGCCAGTAGTAGTCAGTGTGACTAAGCCAGAATGTGAACCAGCCTCAGCGGGATTATAAGTTACAGTTACATCTACGCCATTAGGATTATTCATAACAGCTATTTTAGTAAGAGATGTTTTATCAATACTATACCCAGTGCCTGTCACACTCAGATACACTTTATCAGTCAGATCAGACCCAGTAACCTTGAATATCTGCTGTACCGGAGTACCCACCTCTGTATCGAAGTCCAACGAAGAAGGATTGACATTCATCGTGGGTGTATTGGGCGTGGTCCCTCCAGTCGCCGTTCCCGACACAGACACGAGTTTGCTGGTGACATTGGCAGTGGAAACGGTCAATGTAGCACTGTGGTTACCTGCTGAGCCAGGAGCGTAGGTCACGGTCACGGTAGCGCCGGCAGCAACCTGAGCGGGAGTCAGCGTAGTGGGCGAAATCGTAAATGCACTGCTGCCAGCCTTGCCAATGGTCGCATTGCTCTGGAGGTTACCGCCAGTGACGATGAAGGTCTCAGTATAGGTTCCACCCACCTCACCAGAGAATGTCACTGAAGTGGGGTCAACATTCATATAGGGAGAGTTGCCTATACCACCAGGAGGCTGAACGCCAATAATGGCTTGCTGATCTATATTATAAGTAGTACCGTAATAATCGGTGAATGCGTCCATAGCATACCAGCTATTACCACTTCCACTCCAGCCAAAATTCACATGGAACTTGCCGTCACTTTCACGATAGCCGTCAACATTAAATGCATGTCCACCTTCACCGTCATCGCCAACAGCCATATAAACGATAGGACGCGAAGCTTCCATCTCGGCTATTAAAAGATCAGTCCAACCAGAAGCATTATAATTATAAGTGCTTTTATACACACGCCTAGCGGTAGACTCATAGCCCATGTTTTTGAACATTGTAGCGATGATATTAGCATTTGATGTGTATATTCCGCTACCACCAGCGGCAGCGGTTCCATACATCATCCTCTCGGCTTGCCCCACATAACGCATCAAAGTAGCTACAGCAGTCACTGATGTGCCCGATGAGTAGGAGTAATAATTATCTCTCATGCTGTTCCAGTCAAAGGTCGTTGCCGACACAGCAGGATATGTAAAGCTAACAGACTGGTTTGCACTAATGTCAAGTGTTGATGTGTAGGAACCAATAGCAGGCACCTGGGTCGTCGGGTATTTCCAATAGTAGAGCACCAT
>JAFZSS010000084.1 GCA_017619255.1 Muribaculaceae bacterium | reverse complement strand
GGTATTGCAGAAGTAAGTGCCATCCAGCAAATTCGTGCCCGTGTAGTTGATGTTGTTATTGGTCAGCGGGGCACCGGTCGGCTTCAGCTGGCAGTCAGCAGCGTCGGGCGAGCCGCACTCCAGTAAAACGGGGGTGCCTGCCGGTACTGTACCACCTGCAGAGGCGACTACGGCATAGTCCAGTACGCCACTGTTGTTGGCGGTGATAGCATAGGCCTTCTCGACCGCGCCGCTCAACTTAAAGGCAAACGGCACCTTAATGGTTGTGTAGTACTTGCCGTTAAACGCCACCTCGGGCAACACATTAAAGTAATTCACCGGCTCGATAAACCACTTGGCCCTCTGCGGAGTACTCACCTCATCCAGGTCAAAGAGCCCGTTGTAGTCCTGGAAATATCGGTTGCCAAAAGAAAGCGGCAGAACTCCATAAAGTTTTCCCTTGAGCTCGATATAGATGATGTACTGCGTGTCAGCACCAGAGCCGCTGGAGGTCTCGACATGGGCATAGATATCCCCAAATTGTACCGAAATACCTCCAGTCGAAAAGTTGCCGGTCAACAGATTCACCAGACTCACCGTCTCGCCAATGAAGTCATACTCATAGTTGGTGGCACTTGTGGACCTCTTCTGGGCATAGACAATAGTCGAGGCATCGATGCAATCCGGGTCTTCTGTCATCTTGATGTCGGTCTGCATATACCTGTTGGCACAAGTGACAGCTCTCTGTTGGGCGGCATCATCATTTATCGTGTCCATTATTTCACCGCCTGCAGCAATTATCACATAATAATCCAGCAGGTTGTTGGCGTAGCTGATGTAGTCACCTGTGCGTTGGGCATTGCGGAAGCGGTAGTAACCCG
This sequence comes from Muribaculaceae bacterium, assembly GCA_017619255.1. Classification (GTDB taxonomy): domain Bacteria; phylum Bacteroidota; class Bacteroidia; order Bacteroidales; family Muribaculaceae; genus Sodaliphilus. The sequence goes on along the minus strand of JAFZSS010000084.1, from coordinate 3,610 downwards.
TCCCGTTGATTTGCGCCACAGCCGGCAGGGCACACAACACAGCTGTCACCAGAAGAATAATGTTGCGGAGTGTTTTATCCATAAACAATTTCTATTCAATTTAAGTTTCGAAAGTTGTTAACTTTCTCATTGTTTAATGTTTAAGGGATAATGTTTAAAGAAAAATGCCTCGAATCAGGGAAAATCTCCTGAATAATTCAATCTGTTGGCTAACTCTTTAACCATTAACCTTTATCCTTTATCCTCAAGTTTTTAAAGTGGCGTTGCCCCTTTAAAAACTTGAATAGTTCAAAAAAATCGTGAGCAACTCACAATCTGTAGTGCAAAACACTATTGATCAAAATTGCTCACGATTGAATAGCATTAATTTGTAGTTTAAACCAATTGCGACCGCCATTCGTTCAATTCGTAATAATTGAACGCGGATGCCGAATTCGTTAAATAAGCGTAATTCGTAGTTTATCTTACCAAGCATTGCTGAGCAGGTAATTGATCAATGCGGTGGCATCGCTGATATCAACGCCGCCTTCCAGGTCACAGTTGGCATTCGCCATGTTGATGCCCGTGGGATCATTACTGAGCAGGTAGTTGATCAGCATGGTGGCATCAGTGATGTCAACTTTCTTGTCATCGTTCACATCACCCCTCAGACCATTCTCCACCGTGATGGTGAGCGTGGCGGTACCGACGCTGTACTCGTCGGTCTCGACCGAGGTGGCGGTGATGGTCACCTCACCAGACTGCAGGAAGGTTACCGTGCCATTCTCGTCAACGGTAGCTACCTCGGGATTGCTGCTCGTGAAGGTCACATCAACGCCATCGGGCTTGTTGACAACAAGGTTCAACTCGGTACCGGCATAGGCGGTAGTGGGCATATTCTCGTCAAATGACAGCTCAGGATCCACCTGGTTCACCTTCTTGAATAGGCGAACGGGCAGAACGCTTCCATCTTCAGCGGTGTAGCATCCGAAATACTGATTATCGGCAGTCATTCGGATAACACGACTGGTATTGCTGAATTGAATCGTGGCCTCCTCGTTCTCAATGCTGATGGCAACGGTTGGAGCATTCTCAAGATCAGTATTGAGTATGCCCACTCCACCGAAGGAAGTTGCGTCGTTAGTCAGATAAGACGAGTTGATCTTCCTGATGAGCCAGGTCGATGCCTCACGAGTTGGAGCTTCGAGAGTGAAGACCTGAGGCATTCTCCTGATATCATTAGTCTCAGTTCCGTAATCGGTATTGATTTTGTTATTCTCGATGGTTACGGCCCTACTGAAATAAGTATTATTGTAGTAACTGGATGTACCCATCGCCACTGCATTCTCACCATTGACGCCAACGATGATCAGCTCGTCGCCAGCTTTCAGCTTGGCGGCGTCAGTAACCAGTCTGTAGATGGCAGGATCAGCCTGTACAAAGACATGATAGTCTTTACTACCTGCAACATGTGAAGTGTCGCCATCGGTCTTTACCTCAATGTAGCAATTACCAGGACCGACTAATGTCAGCTCACCTGTTTCGGCGTTGACAGTAGCCACGGTCTCGTCGCTGCTGCTGTAGGTAACAGGCAGGTTGTTGGGGTTAACCAGCACGGGCTCGGTAGGATCCTCATTCGATACGAGATAGTAATATTCATATTGTGATGTGGACCATGCCAGGCCATGGGGCGCCTTCGTTACCGTTAGGGTATAAGAAGCGCTGGTGGCGTTGTACTGCGTATTGCCGGCGAAGGTGGCCGTGATGACAGCCGTACCGGCGTTGCCAATCATGACATAACCCGTGTTCTCGTCAACCAGGGCAACTTCGTCGTCGCTGCTGCTGTAGGTCACGGTCAGGCCGGCGGGATTGTTCAGCGTGGGAGGTGTGAACTCAGTGGCACCGGCCACAGCAGTGGCGGTCGTCGGGGTGAACGACAACGCAGGCGTCGTCTTGGCAAGGATGTGGATGATGTAGTTGGCGCTGCCTGCCTCATACACGCCGTTACCGGCAAACGAGGCGGTAATCGTTACATCACCGGCATCGTCGCCGATAGCCACCTCACCCGTGTTCTCGTCAACCAGGGCGAGATCCTCGTTGCTGCTGCTGTAGGTCACAGTCAGGTTGTTGGGATTGGTCAGCGTGGGCGTCTCAAAGTTCTGACCCACATAGACGGTGTATTCAGCCGTTGCGTAAGCCAGACCTGCAGCCTTCTTCGTCACCGTGATGGTGTAAGAAGCGCTGGTGGCGTTGTACTCAGTGCTACCGGCGAAGGCGGCAGTGATGACAGCCGTACCGGCATTGCCAATCACTACATAACCCGTGTTCTCGTCAACCAGGGCAACTTCGTCGTCGCTGCTGCTGTAGGTCACGGTAACACCGGCGGGATTGTTCAGCGTGGGAGGAGTGAACTCCTCGGCACCGGCCACGGCAGTGACGGCCGTCTGGGTAAATGACAATGTGGGGGTTGTCTTGGCCTGCACATGAATCGTGTAGCTGGCGCTGCCCTCGTAGTACTGGTCGTTGCCGGCAAACGAGGCGGTGATGACTGCATCGCCGGCCGTGTTGCCGATGGTCACAGCACCAGTGTTAGCATCAACGGTAGCGGCAGCGGTATTGCTGCTGCTGTAGGTGATGCCCGTCAGGCTGTTGGGGTTGGTTACAGCAGGAGCGGTGAAGCTCTGGCCCACATATACGGTGTACTCAGCCGTTGCGTAGCTCAGGTCAGCATCCACCTTCGGTAACTCCCAGGGGAACTCACCTGCGCTGGTGAGCCATGCCTTGTTGGCAGGCATCGCAGTACCCGTGGCAGCAACAAAGCCCAACTTACCCGAACTGGTAATGCCAAGCACATACTTACCACTCGTCCCAGTATAGTTGTTGGCATCGAAAGAACCGGCTTCATCACCCGATGCCGTGGGGAAATGAATAGTGCCATCGGTGTTGGCAAAGTAAGTACCGTCTAACAGATTGGTGCCAGAGTAGCTGGAACTACTGTCAGTCTTCGGGGTGCCTGTCGGCATTAACTGGCAGGCGGCAGCGTCGGGCGAGCCGCATTCCAGCACGACAGGAGTACCAGCAGGTACAGTACCACCCGTGACAGCCACTTCGGTATATGCCAAAGTACCACGATTGTTAGCCGTGATAGCGTAGGCCTTCTCTACCTGGCCACTTAACTTAAAGGCAAACGGCACCTTAATGGTCGTGTAATACTTGCCGTTAAATTCCACCTCAGGCAACACATTAAAGTAGTTCACCGGCTCGATATACCATTTGGCATTCTGAGAACTATTACTCTCAGCAATATCAAATAGGCCTTCAGAATCAATAAAGTAACGGTTACCAAGTGATGCAGGTTGAGTAATAAAACCATAAACGGTTATAGTTCCCTCCAAAGGAATGTAGGCGGTATATAGCGTTGAAGTCCCACTGCCACTGGATTTCTGTATATTAGCATATATATCCCCAAAATTAGCTACGGGGTGACCCGTGCCATTGGGGTGAGAGACTGAGCCTGTCGTCAATGTCACCAAACTTACCGTTTCACCAATCAAGTCATATTTGTAGTCAGAGCTACTGGTGGTTTTCTTTTTAGCATAGATGATTGTCGAGGCATCAATGCAATTCGGGT
>JAFZSS010000083.1 GCA_017619255.1 Muribaculaceae bacterium | reverse complement strand
TTCAACCTCTGTCCCAAGTTGACCAGCGTGACCATTCCTAATTCAGTCACTGAAATCGGCAATTACGCTTTTGACGGGTGCACCGCATTGGAAACAATCACGATTCCCAACTCAGTGACCAAAATAGGTTTCTCGGCATTCCACGAGTGCACCGCGCTCACCAATGTGACCTTGAGCAACAAGCTCGAGACCATCGAGACCTCAACCTTCTACGGCTGCACCAGTCTGAAGAACATAACCATTCCCAACTCGGTCAAGACTATTGAGAGCCAAGCCTTTGAAAACTGCACCAGTTTGGAAAGCGTCACATTCTCACAGGGACTTGAGAGCATCCAAAATTATGCCTTCCGCTCCTGCACCAGCCTCAAACAGATCACCATCCCCAACTCGGTCGAGACCATCGGAAACGACGCCTTCCGTGAAAGCGGTCTGGAGAGCATCACGATTCCCAACTCGGTAACTGCCATGGGGGAACGCGCTTTTTATGAGTGCTCTGAACTGCAACAGGCCCAAATAGGCAACGGTGTGACCGAAATCAAAGAGCACACCTTTTACAGGTGCATTGAGATGACGACACTCACATTGGGCGATCATGTGGAAACGATTGGTCAACGCGCTTTCAGCGGCTGTTCTGAACTGACGGCGGTGAACATCCCTAACTCGGTCATTACTCTTGAGAATGACGCTTTCTCCTTCTGCCATCGCTTGAGCAGCGTGGTCATCGGCAACGGAGTCCAGGTCATCGGCGACTACGCCTTCCATGAGTGTGATGACCTGGTCAATCTGGTTATCGGCAATAATGTGAAAACACTAGGCGTGAATGCTTTCTACGGCTGCCGTGTTCTCAAGACTGTCAAAATTCCCAACTCGGTTGAGACCATCGGCAACTGCGCCTTCCTGCAATGTAACAACCTTGTCCAAGTCAATATCGGCAGCGGAGTCACACAGATTGGCTACGGGGCCTTTGCTGGCAACTCGAAACTGACTTCTATCACCAGCAATGCTGTGACACCCCCATCATTTGTGATTGATGAAAACTGGAGCCAGTTCAACTACAATGTCTATGACCAGGCCACGCTCTATGTGCCTGAGGGGTCCATCACTGCATACAGCAACGCTGAAGTTTGGAAAGATTTCACTAACATCCAAGCCATTCTTGACCATATCCAAGGCGATGTGAACCTTGACGGTGAGGTGAACATTGCCGATGTCAATACCCTCATCGACATTATCTTGAGCGGCAGTGGCAACATGCAAGGCGATGTCAACGGTGACGGCGAGCTGAACATTGCCGATGTGAATGCAGTCATCGACATCATTTTGAGGCATTAGGCTTCAGGTGTCAACTCCCCCTCTTGATAAGCAGGGGTTGGGAGGCGTTGACGCTACCGAATGATTTGTTATCTGAGTGTTTCATACTCCTCCGGTGCACTCTATCGTTGAGCTCACAGTTTTTTAGGTTAACAGCTTTATAATCAGTTAGGACACCCTTGGTTTACCCAGGGATGCCCTAACTGATTTCGGTCTAAATTATTCTAAAAAAATGTTACTAATACATAAAAAGTGATGTGGTTTTAAAGAATATTACCTACTTTTGCCCCGTGACAATCCTCCTCCCCCATATATTTGTCAATTTTTTTATGAGAATATAGGTAGGCAAATAACAACATTCAATAAAGGTAAAAGCAATTAGATTCAAAAATTTAAGTATGGTAAAAAAGATTACTTTCGTACTTATGGCAGTGATTTGCCTCTTCAGTACGCAAGCTCAGGAAGTCGGACCCAAAGTCACTCAATTTGACTGGTCTCAGTTTGAATTCACATTTACTGACAGCAACAACATGGAACATGTCGCCAATTTGACTGACGAAGCCAAGACTACCGACCACATCATCTCCCTGTTGCGTGCCGTCTACACCAACGAGAATGTTCCAGGCATCCGCTACGCCTATGCCTACCAACATCCCGGAGAGCCTGAACCCTCCCTGCACAGGATGCTGGACTATGGTTTCAACTACACCAGTCACACCACAAACTACCCAGGATCCACCCATACCGGTAACGCTCACGGTCATGGAGGCGGCGGCGCCAACAATACATGGGACCGCTCATTGGATGAAGGCATTCTACCGATAAAGAATCCCGTCGAGGACGGCATGACGGTCATGCTCGTGCAACTCAATGAGAGTTGGGATAAGCCTCATGGCGGCGGTGACAAGGACAAGGCTTGGGAAATCATCGACTCAGCCTATAACTCGGTACAGGTCGTGACCGCATTCACCCGTGTCCATGATGAGAACAACCCGGGTTATTTATATGCTATCGACGGAACTGCCACCAATAAGTTCTTCTTCATCTCCAAGGGCAAGCCCAGGGCATCTTCTTCAAGACCGCTTTATCGCCTCTATGAGCAGATCAGTCCCGTGAAAGGCGACCATGGCACGACGACCTATGACTTTATTGCCAAGATGAAGTCGGGACAGGTCTATTATTGTTTCCATGACTGCTATGATGTGGCTACCTATGACCGTGACAAGGACAGTCAGGGCAATCCCGTGGGTCACTGGTTCACGATTTCAAACGAGGGCGAAGCCTACAGCCTCAAGAACCTCTGTCTGTATGTTCCCGACCGCCGCTTCGAGTATGAGTTGCGCGATGAGGACCCAGTATTGGACGGACTCAGTTGGTATGATGACCAAGGCCATTATTACACTAATTACGGCTCCAAGGTCGGTTCTAACCAACTGGATTCCATTATCCGTCCAAAGGTGCTGATGTACACTGCCGACCTGAATGCTGAGGCTGTGCCGTCGGAGGTAAAGGATCACTATCGCGTGAACCTGGACTGGAGCACCTCGTTCACCGATCAGAAAATCGGTGCCCATGTCCCCGAGCACTACTATGTCTATATCGTGAAGGATGACGGTTCTTGGGTGAGAATGGATGACTTGCTCAACAAGAATGAACCCGTCGAGAACACATCTGATTCCTATTTGGTTCCTCAGACCTACGAGACGCAGGTTTTCAACTATGTCATCACCGCCCACCCCATCAACTATGATATGGACGGTCACATGATCATGGACGGCATGGACACCCTGAATATCGATTGCGAGAAGCCCTTGGTGACCATCAGTGCCATCAGTCCTGTGCGCACTGTCGTCATTCCGCCGCTAGACAAGCCATTTTTCCAGCGCGTACTGGAGTACCGCTGTTTCTATAATGTGAACAGCGAAGAGAACTTCTACCGGAATCTGATTTGTGTAAGACCTGCTAATGAGGAGGAATTTCATGCAATCAAAGATTTCAACGGCACCTATGATGTGACCCGTACCGACCCCGACGGCCTCAAAGTCACAATTGCCCATGTAACGATAGAGCAGGAACCTGGCACCGAAGGATACAGCTATCATGTGGACTATGAGTCCGAGACACAGCAGGATGTGTCGAACTATCTGTTTGACAACGGAGAGGTCATCATCGACGGCTTTATCGCCAAAGCGACCGATGACATGTATTTCTCAGACCGCTTCCGTGCCTCGACCGAGAAGAATGACCACTATGATCATTATATTTATTGCTTCGAGCAGGTTGAGACCGAAGGCAACAGCGGTATTGCCTTCCAGACTGCCTGCAGCAACCCCTTGACGATTCCGGTTTTCAAGACCACGAACACGGTTGAGACCGAAGGTTACACCAGGGATGATGTGCTTGAAGACAGGGATCACCACCTGGAACCTAAGCCCGCTAATGCGATTACCTTTACCGCATCATATGACCCTGCTGCCAATCTGGTTGAATATGATGTGTTGCGCGTGAACAAGAATCAGCATCCTGTAGGCGAATTCAAGGTAGGAAAAGCAGAGCACTTCAACAACAGCGGTGAATATCATGTGATTACCATCGGCACCGAGGGTTATCTCAATCACCTGGAGCAGATCAAGTATATCAATGCCGGAGATGCGTCTGAATCCATCACAGTGCTTGATAAGAATGGCGCTGTCGCTGACCAGATGAGCAGTTATGTACCCACGATCATCACCCTCTTTGGTGGAGACCAAAGCAAGGTGAACACCTATGGCTGCGACATCAAGGACATGTCCTATCCCCAGTTGAACCTTGAAGTGATTGCCGAAAAGTCAAATCAATTCAAGCACAAAGACGAGGACGGCAATGTCATCACCAGCAAGGGCTATACCGCTAGATTGCACCTCACTCCCATCCTTACCGATGAAATGCAGTATGCCTATTATTACCGCATTTGGCGAGTTGTTGATGGTGACGAAACCGAGGTTCTGCTCAACGAACTGGAGGACTTCAGCGGCATCAGCACATCCGACAACGCGTCATGGGGTGCCGTCTACAGCAGCATCCAGGAGACCTATCCCGGAGAGTATCCCATGGATGTGTGCGACATCATTGTCAGACCCTTTAATGACGAGGAGGACGATGACTTTAATGTCCAATATATCGCGCGTCTCTACGCCACCTATATTGAAGGCGTATGGCAGGATGTTATTACTCCTGACCGTCAGGGTCGCGCAGTCGAACATGGCGGGAAGGATTACTTCGTCGTTGAACAGCGCGAGACAGTAAACTTCAAGAATGTACCTACCGCTCTGGACGAACTGGCAAGCAATGTGGTGACAGATGTGACTTACTACAACCTGCAGGGTATGCCCAGCAGCAGACCCTACCAGGGTATGAACATTGTGGTAACGCGTTATGCTAACGGCAAGACCGTTACCAAAAAGATAATGATGTAGACTCATAAAAATCCACAATATTTAATTAATGTCCCTGCGGGCAGACCGGATAAACCGGTCTATCCGCAGGGTTCTTTTGGAGAAAACCTATCAGCTCTCAACCGATAAGAATTGCGGACTTTCCAAAAGATCCTGAAATATCTGCATAAGGAGCACGAGAGTTAAACATTAAGGTCCCCAAGATCTTTATCGACCCTGGGGACCCATCTTGTATCGGATAACTCCTAACTTCTAACCCTTAATTTCTAATTCCTTAAGCGCCTTCTTGCAGATGCCCTCATGACGGCACACCATGTAGATGAGCAGGATGTTGAGCACCACAATCTCAAACACGAAGTAGAGCCAAGGCACATTGCAGATGACCGCGATAAAGCAAGCAATGATGCGCGTGTTGAAAGTTAGGATGTTGGTGTACTTCATCAGCGGCAAGCTGAGGCCACGGAAGTAGTCACGGAATTCCTGAGAGGGAACGCCGTCCTCGCCGTATCGCTCGTTCAAGGCTGCACGCAGGCGCTGCATGTTCGGGGTCCAGCGTTCCTGATTAGCGGTGTAACCGCTATAGAAGAACAGCGGCAACTTGCTCCAGAAATTACGGCCCCATTCCAACTGATGGTACTGCTGCTTCAGTTTAGCCGCGCTTTCCAGCTCGCTACCCTGCTGACCCTTGAGGAAGAAGAGGTGGAACTGACGATAGCAATCGGCCAGGGCTGCCTGCAAGGCGTGGCTGGCGCCAGAGAGGATACCCAAGGTCCAAATCAGCCATTCATGCTCAGCAAAGAAGTGAGGTCCCGTCAGGCTGTCGCCGAAATCCAGTTCCCTGAACACCAGCGCAAAACCGATAGCAGCAAACCATAGGTCACCGCTCACACCGTCAAGGATACGCCCCAAGCGCGAATACTGCTGCGTCATGCGCGCTAACTGACCGTCGGCGCTGTCAAAGGTGTCGGCCCAGGTGATGAGCAGCATGCCCACCCAATTGAGCCATGCCAGATGCGGCTGATGAAAATACAGCATAATGCCACCGGCCACGCCCATGAAGATGCTGGCCACGGTGATGGCATTGGGGCTCACGCCCAATTTCTCAAATAATTTGGCCCACAGGAATCCCAACGGGCGGTGGAACTTCAAATCAAACCACTCCTCGGTATCCGAGGATTTCAGTGATGCTTGATATTCTTCTTTTAATGTCATGTTTTCCGGTTTTTCAGTTTTCAGCGGATGTTAACACCTCAGTCCATCAAAGTCCCAAATGGGCCTTGGCACGGGCAAGCACAGCCTTGGCGATATGGGGAGCGGACTCGTTGCGGCACGGTGCGAAACTGGGCCAGTCGTTGAAGTCGATGATGCGGATGGTGCCGTCAGGATCAACAATGCAGTCACCGCCATAGATATCCACATTCAGTTCCTCGGCAGCGCGGGCACAGATGTCCTTCAACTCCTTCAGGTCGATGTCGATTCCCTGGGAGTGGCCGTTGACCTCTTCCCAGCCATACTTGCTGTGGCCCTCGTCAAAGGGGTAGAACCAGTAGAAGAACTGCGAATTCTTCACGCCATAGAACTTCACCAGGTCACCCACCAGGTGTACATTGATGACCGCACGGGTGATGCCGCGGTAGAAGTACTCCTGCAACACCTCCTGAGCCTCCTCGGGGTGGCGCACATAGCTCACATCCTCCTTGTGCATGGCATGGAAGTCACCGCGCTTGATCCAGCACGACTT
>JAFZSS010000082.1 GCA_017619255.1 Muribaculaceae bacterium | reverse complement strand
GAAACTGAACAGGTACAACTTGAGGCTCTTGCTCTCGACCATGCGCTCACGGGGAATGTAGTTGATGATGATTCGGCCAAAGTCGGGCTGTCCCGTCTTGGGACACAATGAGGTGAACTCGGGGCAATCGAGCGTCACCACATACTCGTTCTCGGGGTGCTTGTTCTCAAAGGTCTCCAGCACATCAGGACGGTAGTCAAACTCATACAGCGTGCCTTGGTTGCCCAGCAGCGTCACGCCCTCCAGTTCTTTATCTGTTCTTGACATAGCATCTTAGGTTTTTAGTTTCAGTTATAGCTCGTCGATTTCCTCTCCCGTGCGCTCCATGATGCTAGCAGCGAGGCCATCGGCGGTCTGGATGATGGTGACGAGCGGATATAGTTTACGGGCGGCGTCATAGCAACGCACATCCTCATAGCTGTTCTGGTTCACGCCCCATGCTCCCATATGCCAACGGATGGCCAGCATCTCGTCATCGTTGAGCGGCAGACCGCTGCACAGCAGCAAAGCGAGCGACTTCTCGCCATGTCCCATCGGGAAATTCTTGTAGGTGATTTTATAGCCCTCGGCGTCTTCCCAAATACCCAGCGCGTTCTTGCGTTTCTTTATGGAACGCTTGTAGATGTCACACTTGCATACATCGTGCAGCAGGCTGGCGATAATGATGCTGTCACGCTTCACCTCATGTTCCAGTCCAGGTTCCAAGGTCTTCATGGCTTCCCACACGGCGAGCGCCGCCTTGCAGGTGTTGAGCGAGTGACGCGCCAGTCCACCCTCGACATTGAGGTGATGCCCCGCCGATGCCGGGGCGGTAAAGAAGCCCCAGTCCTCCAAATCGCCTATCACATCCTCCATGCCCTCACGCTCGGTGGAACGCAGCAACGCGAGGATTTCCTCTTTACAATTCTTATCGCTTTCTTTCATTGAATTCAGTTTTTTAGTTTCTAGTCCCTAGTCCTTAGTTGTCGGCGGATGCCATTTCCTAATTTCTAATTTCTAACTCTTGGAGGGTTTGTAACCATGTTCGCGACGGTATTTGCGCACATCGCGGAAGAGGTCGGTCGCATAGACAAAATTGTTCAGATCATCGTTGTCCACATCGTAAATCTGGTCTTTGTTGCCAATCCATCCCACATGGCCCTTGTTGATAAACACGATGTTCTCACCTATACCCATCACCGAGTTCATGTCATGGGTATTGATGAATGTGGTGATACCGAACTCATGGTTAATATCGCTCAAGAGTTCGTCAATCACAATCGATGTCTTGGGGTCAAGGCCCGAGTTGGGCTCGTCACAAAAGAGATACCTGGGGTTCAAGGCGATGGCACGGGCGATGGCACAGCGTTTCTGCATACCACCCGAGAGCTCACTGGGATACTTGTTCTCGCTTCCCGTGAGGTTCACGCGGTCTATACAGAACTGCGCACGGTCACGCATCTCGCTGCTGCTCATGCCACTAAACATCACCAACGGGAATATGACATTGCCCATCACGGTCTCGCTGTCAAAGAGCGCTGACCCCTGGAAAAGCATACCGATCTCCTTGCGCAAATCCTTGCGCTGTTTGCGGTCCATCTTGGTGATGTCACGCCCGTCATACAGAATTTCGCCCTCATCCGGATCAAACAGGCCCACGATGTTTTTTATCAGCACCGTCTTACCCGAGCCGGACTGACCAATGATGAGGTTAGTCTTGCCGTCATACAACTTGGCGTTGATGTCAAATAACACCTGACGGGTCCCGCCCTCTTCCTGGAAGGTCTTAGATAAATGCTTTACTTCAATCATAGTTACAGCAATAACAGGGTTAATATGACATCTGCCACCAGAATCATGATGTTGCACATCACGACGGTGTCGGTGCTGGCCTTGCCCACCTCAACCGAGCCGCCCTGCATCGTATAGCCATAGTAACAGGCGATGGTAGACATCAGGAAAGCGAATACCAACGACTTGATCAACGCAAACCATACATACCACTCGATAAACAACGACTGGACACCAAAGATGTAAGTGTCGGGCTCAACAATGCCCGTTATGATGCAAATGAGCCATCCGCCAAACAGGCTGGTCGCCATACAAATGACCACCAAAAACGGCAAGATGGTGATGAGTGCCAGTATCTTGGGGGCAGCAAGGAAGTTGGCGCTGTTGATACCCATAATGTCCAATGCGTCAATCTGCTCGGTGGCTCGCATGGTGCCAATTTCACTGGCGATGTTGGAACCGATTTTTCCCGAGAGAATCAAGCAGAGAATCGTCGATGAGAACTCCAGCAGAATAATCTCACGCGTGGTCAATCCCACTGTGTAACGGGGCAACAACGGGTTGGAGATATTCAACTTGATGAGAATGGTGCACAGCGAGCCAATGAATAGCGACACGATAATAATCAGAGGAATCGAGTCGATGCCCAATTTCCCAATCTCATCAGCATAGCGTTTGAAGAAAACCTTCCACTTGTCAGGAATGGCGATGACACGCCACATGAACATGCAGTAGTCCCCAAACTTATCCAACATTTTAGTCAGTATCATGTCTTTCTATAAAATATAATCTGCAAAGTTAGATATTTTTCGGTTACAGCAGGACATTATCAGCCAAAAAGGGGCCAAAATCGCGCCAATCAAAACAAGGAATTCTCATTGATGAGGTTGTTGAGCATGGCGTAAACCGTCAAGCCGGCAACACTCTTGATGCCAGTCTTATGAGTAATGTTCTTGCGGTGACTGATGACCGTGTGCACACTCACATTAAGGGCATCGGCAATCTCCTTATTGGTTTTACCCTGTGCCAGTTGCACAAGCACTGCTGTTTCACGCTTGGTGAGTTCGTAATTATCCTTACGGGTATCGACCTGAGAAACCGACACCTGTGCCAATGTCTCAATAATGGCAGGACGACTATCGCGTATGTCTACCACAGCGTCAAAGTTCTTGAGTGCATCCCTCTCCACATACTGATAGACCAACGCCACCACCGCCATCGGCTGATGATGGGAGCGCAGGACAGTGAAATCTGTTATCACCGTGGGATTGATGAGCAGGATATCAGGCCGCGCCGCCATCAGGCGCTGCTCCAACACATCCATGTCAGCCAGCGGTTCCAGCACCTTGAAACGAATCTGATCAGCAAGAACGGCCTTCAGCCCCTCGATGATCACCTCAGATGGTTCTACTATCAACAATCGCTGTTTCATGACAGGATGGCTTGTTCAAGGTGTTTTACCAAAGGAACCATGATTTTTTCCTCGATGAAGGTGTGCTTCTTGAGGTCCTCGCTCAGGCGCAGAATATCATAAACCACATCGAGCACATTGTCGTCATCAACCTGCGGCGGCAGGTACTTGAAGACGATATTCAGCAGATCGTCAAGTTTTCCCTCGATATCGCTATGGGTGTGCAGGAACATGCCGATGTTATAGGTCGTGTCACGCTCGCCTGCCATCAAAGCGCGGATGTGAGGAAACACATTACACTCCTCGTGGCTAAAGTGTTCTTCCACCTCCCTCTTGTACTCCTGGAAGAAACTGATGAGCACCTGACCGAGGCGTCCTTCCAATTTCTGTGCGATAGCATCAAGATGACGCTCGATGTGTGGCAAGCGCTTGTCCACATAATACCGATGGGATTTTTCCAAATAGGGCACCAGGCCTGTCATGTCCGTGCCCAAGATATCGGGAGTCGATGGCACATAATTATTGAATGTATAGACATTGCAGATGAGCAGGAAGAAACCTGTGTCAACCCCACTGCTCTCACACACATCGGCTATCGAGCGGTCACCAAATCCCAGCGAGACGCCGAGTCTGGTCAATAAGGTAAGTAACGACGGATGAGCGGTTATCAAGTCACTAAGTCGGCCGTCACTCGAAAAGAGTCGTGATTTCATCATTACTTGAAAATCTTTTATTTAGTATTTGCCGTTGCAAAAATAACACTTTTCCCGCGAAGCCGCAAACCATGGCCACATTAAGGCCGGAAACAGGATGTCCTGTCGAAAATCAACAGACGGCTGATGTCCCATGCCTCGCGTTGCATCGGTGTGAGAGCTGTGCTGTCGCCGATGACCGTCATATTGCGAGGTTGGATAGCACTTTCCACTTGATAACGCAGAATACTGTATCCCAGTCCCTACCACGGATAGGCATTGGCGCCCATCACATCGAGCAATGTGGGGTAAACATCAATCTGCCCGATGACAGCATCGTAACGCAATGTCGTGTCCACACCAGCGATAATCATCGGGATGCCCCAGTCATCGGGTTCAAACTCATAGTCAGAACGCCCCACAATGCGGTTATAATAAATCTGGGTATGGTCGCTCACAATAGCCAGTATCGTGTTCTCGGCCAAGCCTTGACGATGAAGGTCATTGATGAATGCCCCAAGACAGCTGTCAGTCACATTGACGCAGTTCAAGTAATTGCGTGCCTCAGCATTCAGCGTGTCACTGTGGGTAATCCATGAGGACCGTACCTTGCCGCCATTATATGGGGCATGCATCGTCATGGTCACCATTTCGAGGAAGAACGGCTGTCGGAGCGAGGGCAGCAGGTGTGCAGCAAAGTCGGTGAGCGCCGCGTCATCAATATTGCCGTGTTGATTTAGCGCGTCGGTCAGGTCGTCACGGGTATATAGCATGTCAAAGCCATAGGTGTGAGCGGTAACATTCTGATTCCAGTTAACGCCTGGAGTACAAATAACCTCGCGGCAATCATATCCTGAAAGCGCTCTGGCAAGAGAGGGATAAGGCCCATCGCCGTGATGCACCGCCACCACCCCGTCACGCAATGGCAGCAGACCCGTGTTGTACATGAAATGGGCGTCACTGGAATGGCCATGACTGGTCTGGAACAACACATGAGGGGCGTAAATGACACTGTCGCCGGCAAGCAGGCGATTAAGTACCGGCGTCACCTCACGGCCATCAACTACCATACCGATGGGCCAGGTGTGCAACGATTCAACAATGATCAGCACCAAATTAGGACGGTTACCGGCTGAAAAGCGGTTGTCAGTGTATTGCTGACATTCCTCTTCTAGGAAGCGCATGATATCGGCGTGTTCGTCATCAGTCACCTCATGGCTGTTGAACACCGCATCATAAAGCGAGAAAACACCATAAGGTATCAAACCGTTTTGAGCGAAATACTCCCGATTGCTGAAATTGTGCAGGAATCGCTTTTCATAGTTCTGTCCCGGAACAATATAACCCACCAGAGCCATCAGAGATGCAGCTGCAATAGTTGTCAGAAACGGTTTCATGCGAGAGGATTCTTGTGTGCCGTATCCGCCAAAAAGATGCAGTGCCACAAGCATTAACAGCGGCAACACAATGAGGAGGTCTTGCCACCGCAGCAACGCAATGGTACTGCCCATCAGCGTGCGGTTCACATTCTCGGTGAGTGTCAGGCTTTGCCACGGCATGAGGTCGTCATAGGCTCTGCAATAACACACCTGGGCCAAAGACCATACGGTGAGAAGTATCAACGGTATCCATACCAACCACCGCCAGCGTCTGGGCAACAACCAATAAGGTGAAAGCAGCAGCAACGCATTGGCAACTGAGACTGCCACAACATGCCACTGACGGAACATCTGCCCCATCCCACCCAGATGAGTGTCGAGGGCAACGACAAAGCACTGCCATGCGACTACTGCCACACAGATGATAAAGAATGCTGTTCCATAGCGCTCAATATGTCGTGATGTTTTCTCCACCATGCTCTGCTGTCTGTATTACGCTATACCCGCTTGATGATGTGGGAAACGACACCCCACACCTGGAAATTGGCATCCTCTCCTACCTTGATTTCCGGGTATGTGGCATTTGCCGGAGTCAGATAAATACCATCGTCACGCACACTCAGGCGTTTGACCGTGAAATCTCCATCGATGAAAACCACGGCAATGCTACCGTCGTGGGGCGTGAGCGAGCGGTCGATAATCAACAGGTCCCCCTCGTTGATACCCGCATCAACCATCGAGTTGCCGATCACACGGGCGCAAAATGTCGCTGCAGGATTGGAAATCAACGCGCGATTCAAGTCAATGCTTTCGGCATATTCGCCCTGAGCTGGACTTGGAAATCCCGCCTGCACTCGTCCTTCAAAGAACTGCAAACCGGCGGTCTTCGCTTCGGATTTCACCTCTGATATCTTAACACTATCCATATCACTTTCACGCTTTAACGATTAGTCCGTCATAAGCCAGTTCAACTCCTTCAGGCAATAATTTGGGAGAATCTGCATGCAGGCCCATCCGGTCGCTCATGTGAACCAGATAAGTATGACCTGGACGAACACGGTCAATCACACCGAGCGTCTCCTCCAGGCACATGTGGGAGATGTGTTGCCCTGGTCTCAACGAGTTGATGACCAGCAAGGGCACCCCCTTGAGGCGCTCGATGACAGCATCGTCGATGGTCTTGGCATCGGTGATATACGCCAGCGGTCCAATGCGATAGCCGTAAATGGACAACCTGTAATGCTTCACAGGAATGGGCTCCACGCGCACGCCTTCCACCAGAAAAGGAGTGTCATCAATCACATGCTCTTCAAAATGCGGTACGCCAGGATACGGATTCTCGGCAAAGCAATAAGGGATACGCTGGTGCAGGTTCCGCATCACATCAGCTCGGGCATACAGCGGCATCGGTTTCTCAAAACAATAAGCGCGCAAGTCATCAAGTCCCGCAACATGGTCAAAGTGGATATGGGTCAACAAGACGGCGTCGATGTTGTCGTCGCTGGCGCGCAGCATCTGTGTGCGGAAATCGGGGCCGCAGTCTATCAGGAGTCTTGCTCCTTGATAACGGACAATGGCAGATGTGCGCAAGCGCTTGTCACGCGGGTCGGCACTCATGCACACCGGGCAGTGGCAACGCAGCATCGGCACCCCGGTAGAAGTGCCCGTGCCCAAAAATTCTAATTCAAGTGTTGTCGGTTCCATTATCTCCTGAATTGGCTGAGCAGGCCATCCACAAAATACAGATAGGACCCGCCGTCATAATACCAATACTCTCTCATTCCACTTTGATCGGGATTGCGGTTGATGCTCTTTGGGCCTCCCAGTGCCAACTGGCACTCCTGTTTGGTCATCCCTACGGCCACCTGCCCGCGTGTGATGCGTTCCCAGTTGGCATCGGTGATGTCAGGATAGGCCTGATGGGGATCGCTGGCAACAAACATGGCGTCAAAGTCGCGGCCATGCATCGTCGAGGTATTATCACTCATCCATACCATCGCCCGCTCACGGGTGTCGGCAGTGGTGAACAGCACACGCAACGGCAGCACAGCATTACCGGGCACCACGCTGTCGATATGCACCTTGATAAAATGGCGTCCATCCATCATCTGTTCGCTCTGGCGGTCATACCAGATAGGGGTCTTGATATAGAAATCCCTGCTTGCAATCTGTCGCGCATAGTGTTCAACCATATCCATATCGATGAGCATCGGGAAGGTGAAGCCAGGACGACTGGCCTCCACTTCTTTTCCTGCACGGTAGCCATATTTTGCACCGGTTTGGCTGTCCTTTAAATCAAGATACAGCCGTCGGTCATTATAATCGTTCAAATACACGCCGCTCACCCACGACCCATCGTACAAGAGAATGCGGCCCGCAAGATGCAGTGTGTCCTTATCATAGGCTGAACTGACTGCAAAAAGTTCTTTTATCTGGTCATCAGCGACCCATAAGCGTTTTCCAAGATTCCATGCCTTCAGCGAGTCCAGATATGGTTCGAGCGTTACCGTCTGCTGGCGACTATCAATCTGTTCAACGACGCGGCGCACATCCTTGTCGGAAACCCGTTCGGTCACCTCGATGCCCGTGCCACAAGCCGCCATGATGACAAGCAACACGGCGACCGTCAGCAAGTGACGGCAATCACACTGGATAGACCCCCACAAGCGAGGAACGAGATGTTTCACTTCTTTGATTTGGCCTTCTCGTTCTCGAGCGAGGCGTTGATGGAACTAGTGATAGCAGTAATGTCAAGGCCGCTATTCAAAGCTTCGTCAATCAAAGCCTGCAAGACCTCTTCCTTGTCTTGACCATTCTCTATCTTAGCCACTGTGATAAACGGCATGCAACGCTCACGAGCAGCCAGGACTGCCGAATGGAAAGCCCTGAAACCGGCAGTATCATTCTTGGCGTTAATTTCCGCTTCTACAACATCTATGCTGTCAATAAGGGCAAGAACCGCTGCCGTATCATTTTTCTGACACAGTTCGTCCAGTTGTCGGGCCATTTGTTCGCCCTTTGCCTTATAATCTGATTTTTGACAGCCCGTCATGGTAACCCCGACGATAAGTGTCATGATGAACAACAACTTCTTCATAGTTCAAAAAATGAGTTATAATGATTAATTCAGTGTCAATTATCTCTTGAGTTTGCCAGTGCTTCACGCAGAGCATGTGCCAACTGATCGGGACAAGAGGTGTTCTTGTAACCGCAACGAATGCCTTGCAACTTGGCGATGACCTCGCTGGCTTTCATACCACGCACAAGAACGGCTATACCCTGCAAGTTACCGTGGCAACCGCCATAGAACTGCACATCCCTGAGAATGCCCTCGTCATCTATTTCAAAATCAATTTGGGAAGAGCAGGTCCCTTGATTATAATGTGTAAATTTCATTGTCTTTAAATGCTATTTCAAGATATCCAGGAGCTTATACAAGTCGAGGATGTGCAATTCATTGCTTCCATAATCCAAGATGTCTTCGTCGGTCAACTTATCCAGCGTCGCCATCAGTGTCGTGCGCTGCGTGCCCAATAGCGTACACAGGTCTTTCTGCTTATAGGTCAGCGTGATATCGGTGGCTCCTGTGAAGGTCAATGAGTCAATCAGCATCGCCAAACGCTCTGCCACCGAACCATCCTTCACAGCCAACGCCGACGAGATGTTGCGCTGGCTGCCTGATGACAGGTAGTTCAGGATATTGAACAGGAACACCTTGTCACTGCTCACCATCTTGATGTAATCGCTCTTGCGCAACTGAAGGATGCCACAAGGTCCATTGGCAACGGCGGTAAACGGATAGGTCGTCTCTCGACCGAAGAGGTATTCCGCTGCGAGCACATGAGGTGTGGACAGCGTCTGCTGCAACGACACGCGCAAGTTGGCACACGGTATATCGATGCGCACCTGACCCGAAACAATGAATTTGATGTGAGTGCACGGATCACCAACACCGAAAATCTGCTCTCCATTCCTGAATTTAAGGAAATGGAACGGCAGTTTCTCCACCGATGCTGTGATTTTCTCGGTGCTCACGCCCTGGAAGAGCGGCAACTGCATCAATTGTTGGTACATGCTGTTCATTGTGCAGACAAAATTGGATTAGTATCACTTGCCCAACAAGGCGATGGTTTGCTCTATGGTCAACGACTGCTGCTCTCCCGTCTTCATATCCTTGAGAGCGATGGTCCCATTCTGCACCTCATCGGCACCGACAATGGCGACAAAGGGAATCTGGCGGTCGTTGGCATAGTTCATCTGTTTTTTCATCTTGGCGCTGTCAGGATACAACTCGGCACTGATGCCCGCTCGCCGTAGCGACATGATGTGTCGCAACGACATCGCGGCCTCAGTCTCGCCGAAATTGACAAACATCACCTTTGCGGTTGCCATGGTATCAGCAGGATAGAGGTCCAGGGCATTCAACACATCATAAATACGGTCGGCACCAAAACTGATGCCCACACCAGAAAGACCGGGCATGCCAAAGATGCCAGTCAGGTTATCATACCTGCCTCCACCCAGGATGCTGCCAATAGTGACATCAAGGGCCTTGGTCTCGAAAATGGTACCGGTGTAATAGTTCAGACCTCGTGCCAACGAAACATCAAACTCGACACGGGCCCGGGTGCCCATCGCGGCCACCTGCTCCAAAACATAACGCATCTCCTCAACGCCCTTCATGCCAATCTCGCTTCCCGCAAGCATCTTTGTCATGCTGTCCAAGCACTCCTCATTGCTGCCATCAAGATTCAGAAGGGGCTGAAGGGTGGCTATCGCATCTTCGTTCAGACCTTTTTCTCTCAACTCGGCATTGACATTATCGATACCTATCTTGTCAAGCTTGTCGATGGCAACGGTGATGTCCACAATCTTATCTGCGGCACCGATAACCTCGGCAATACCGCTCAGGATCTTACGATTATTGAGCTTGATGGCGACATTGATCTTGAAGCGGTTGAACACCTCATCAATCATGGTTACCAATTCCACCTCGTTCCATAACGAGTCGCTGCCCACAATGTCGGCGTCACACTGATAGAACTCGCGGTAGCGGCCTTTCTGCGGGCGGTCGGCGCGCCACACGGGCTGCACCTGGTAGCGCTTGAAAGGCATCTGCAGGTCGTTGCGGTGCTGCACCACATAGCGGGCAAACGGCACCGTCAGGTCATAACGCAGACCTTTCTCACTGATTTTTGAGGTTAAATGGAGTGAGTCATGTGCAGTCAGCAAGTCGTCGGGCGCATCTTTCAGGTAGTCGCCGCTGTTGAGGATTTTAAACAACAGCTTGTCACCTTCCTCGCCGTATTTGCCCATCAGCGTTGACAGGTTCTCGATGGCAGGTGTCTCAATCTGCTGGAATCCGTAGAGCAGGAACACATCCTTGATGGTGTTGAATATATAATTGCGTCGCGCCATCTCAATGGGCGAGAAGTCGCGTGTCCCCTTGGGGATGGATGGTTTTTGTGCCATTATCTATCTTCTGTTTCTCTAAATATGAATCAGGTATTAAGTCCGTTGATTATCGACGGCTGCCGCCCAGGAACATGGCAGCATAGTATAATAATGTTGCAAGAGAACCCAGCGCTGCCACGACATAAGTATAGGCCGCAGCATGGAGGGCATCCTTGGCTTGAGTCAGCTGTTCTCCGCTTGCGATTCCCGATCCTTCAAGCCACTTGATGGCACGGCGGCTGGCATCGACCTCGACAGGCAATGTCACGAAGCTGAAGAGCACCGTCAAGCCAAACATCGCCAGGGCGATATACAAGGGAATCGGTGTTACCTCAACAATCAGGATACCTGCAAGCAGGAGCCACTGTACAGTATTGGAAGCAAACTGCACGATGGGAACCATCTTGGTGCGCAATTGCAACATGCTGTAACCCACCTTGTGCTGGATGGCATGTCCACACTCGTGAGCAGCCACCGCGGCAGCAGCGATACTGTTAGTGCCATAGACTGGCTCACTCAGGTTCACCGTTTTGTTGGCTGGATTGAAGTGGTCGGTCAACTGGCCACTCACACTTGTGACTTGTACATCACCACAGCCATTCTGCTGGAGCATAGCTGCAGCGATATCACGGCCGGCCATAGGTACGCCGAGGGGCACTTTGCTGTACTTGGCAAACTTTGATTTGAGGGAGTTCTGAACAATCATGCTCAGGATAAAAATACCTCCCATGATAATGTAAATCATAATCTAAATATTTTTTAGTTGTTTATCGTCAATAATTTATGGTTTGGCACGGAATTTGTAATAACACATGCCGGGCACCAATCTTGACCGCAAAGTTATAGATTTTTGTCCGCAAAAAAGGTCAAATGACCAATAAAAGTATTAAAAAATGAAAATTTGGTACGAAAAAATTTGCTAATTCAAAAATAGCCGTTACATTTGCGGCGTTGAATTTTTCGTTTTATTATTAATTTTTAATTAAAAGTTGTTTTATTATGAAGAAGTTTTTATTGATGTTTGCTGCTGTTGCAGCTATCGCATTTGTAAGTTGCAAGCCCGAGGCTAAGCCCGCTGATGAGCAGGCTCCCGTTGAAGAGCAAGTAGCTGCTGAGCCCACCGTTGAGACCGTAACCGCCGACCTGATGAAGCTGGTCGAGGCTAAGGACGAGGCTGGTACCGTTAACTTCCTGGACGGCCTGAAGAAGACCGCTGAGGATTTCCTCACCGCTGGTGACAACGACAAGTACTTCAACATCATCAACATCGTTAAGACCGTTTGGGAGACCAACAAGGACAAGATCTTAGAGTTCCTCCCCGCTTTGAAGGACAAGATGGAAGCCTACATCACCCCGAAGGCTGAGTTGAAGGATGCTTTTGCTGCTTTCGTTGAGAATGCCGCCAAGGAGAAACTGAACGAGGCTGGCGAGGCTGTTAAGGATGCTGCTGAGGCTACCGTTGACGCTGCTGCCGCTAAGGTAGAAGAGGGCAAGGAAGCCGTTAAGGACGCTGTTGCTGAGGGTGCCGACAAGGTAAAAGAGGCTGTACAGTAATTCATTGATTATTCATTAATCCTAATAAAATCAGGGCTGGCTCTTGGTGAGTCAGCCCTGATTGTTTTTGTATATCAGTGGGCTTATCCAGGCATCTGGTATGCCAGGCGCTCGTGGCCGTTAGCGAGATAGATGATGCCACAGTAAGTGAAGCCGTAGCGTTCAATAACATGACGCATGATGACATTGTCACGATGGGTGTCGATGCGCAGGTTGCCAGCGACCTCCATGCAGTAGTCCATCACATCGTTAAAGACGCCGTGACTAGCTGCCGTGCTCGCCAGGCGGTGCACTACATAATAAGGTTTGTCGTCCAGCCACTGGCCCTCGTAGATTTCTTTGTAGGTGGGCTCCGGCCCAGGGATGAAGGCAAACGAGGCGATCACCTCCCCACCCTGCTCGACACACAGGTAGCAATGCCCATTGTGAATATCGTTTTCAATCGTTTCCTGACTAGGGTAACCGTCAATCCACTGGTTCACATTGCCGCATGAACGCATGATGCCCCGTGCTTCTTCAATCAGCCGCATGATTGTGGGCACATCATCCATCCCTGCTTTTCTTATTATTTTCATTCCCAGATTCTTATAATGTTACCAACTACTCACTGGCCAAATCCAGCAACTCATTATTAGTGAATTTAATCTCCAACACCGTTCCTGTCTTGTTGCCCTTATAGATGTAGTGCAAGTCCTTGCCTCCCTCGCGCAGCAACCTCATAAATGTCTGAGCCGACGATGTCGGAGAGTTCAATGTGGCGATCTGATCCGCTATCCTTGCCCTCATCTGATCCTGTCCATCAATCATCATGGACATATCAAGTTCGTCCTCATCAATTTCATAAGTATAGGCCACCACATTTCCGTCACGCGAGAGCGAGACCAGGGTAGTGACATAATCCAACTGACGGGGTAAGGTTGAATTCGTTGCCTGAATCTCCCAATCCAACAATTCCTCTCTTGAAACAGGGTGCGCTTTAATCTCCTTAATATCGTCATTGGTGAATTTCAAGGTGACAACTTCGCCCGATAACGAGCCTTGGTAATTGGCCGTAAAGCCCAAGCCGGACTTCACCATCAAGTCGCCCAACTCGGCATTCTCGTTGAAGATAGAGGAACCACCGTATTTCTTGGCCAAATCGGGCTTTTGCTTCATCAGGTCCAGACTCAGCATGGTTTCATCAATCATATAGTTCATGACCACCTCATTTCCCTGAATGGCAGCACTCTGGCAAGTGAAATAGTCATAGTCGATAGGACACTGATCATTGATCTCTTTCACCAACTGACGAATCTCCGACTTGGCGTCACCACCCTTGCACGAGAACAATATGGCCATCAGTGGAACCAGAGCAAACAACACAGAACACTTTTTCATCTCTTTACATATTTTGAATTAATGATTAATCACTGTTTGGCACATTGTGTGTGATGCCGTCACGACGCATCATGGCATCGATGCGGGGCTCACCGCCCCTGAAGCGTTTGTAAAGCGTCATCGGGGCCTCGGTACCGCCTCGCGAGAGGACATTCTCGACCCATGAGCGGGCGGTCTCACGGTTAAAGATGCCGTCCAACTTGAATTTGTCGAAGGCGTCACACTCTATCATTTCGGCCCATTTATAGCCGTAGTAGCCTGCCGCATAACCTCCCGAGAAGATGTGGGTGAAGTGCGTTGACATGATGCATCCATCGACAGGCTCAAACGCTTGGACCTCCTTCACCGCCTCGTATTCAAACGCGAAATCATCACCTTGATAAGGCTCCGTAATGCTGTGCCAAGCCATGTCGATATAGCCGAACCCCAACTGACGCACGCAGGCATAAGCGGCGCCATACTGCGACGAGGCCAACAAGCGGTCTATCAGTTCCTGGGGAACAGGCTCACCTGTCTGATAATGGCAAGCGAAACTATCCAGGAATTCGCGCTCATAGACATAGTTCTCGTTGAACTGCGAGGGCACCTCGACAAAATCACGGTAGACGCTGGTGCCCGACAGCGACTGGTACTTGCAGCGTGACAAGAGGCAATGGAGGGCGTGACCAAACTCGTGCATGAAAGTCTCCACTTCACGCACGGTGAGCAGTGACGGTTTGTCCTCAGTGGGGCGGGTGAAGTTCATCGTGAGCGTCACCAACGGCCGCACATCATTCCCGTCATCGTCAATATACTGATCGCGGAAACTCGTCATCCATGCACCACTCTGTTTGGTGGCACGGGGAAAGAAATCCAAATACAACAGTCCCACAGCCTTGCCGTCATCGTCGGTTACATCATAAACCTCCACCTCGGGATGGAACACCTGCGCATCATGGTTGGGCGTGAAACGCAGGCCGTACATGCGCTTGGCAAAACCGAAGACGCCTGCCGTCACCAGGCTCAACTCAAAGTAAGGCCGCAACAGTTCGTCATTGATCTCGAACATCGAGTCCTTCTCCTTGTTGCTGTAGTAGCTGTAGTCCCACGGCATGATTTCCATCGGGTGGCCTTCCAGTTCACTGGCAAACCGTGTCAGCTGTTCCATCTCACGGCGTTCCACAGGCAGATAGGCATCGCGCAACCGGATGAGCATGTCATAGACATTGCCTGGTGTCTGCGCCATCGTGTGCTGCAGCTTGTAGTCAGCAAAAGTCTTGCAACCCATCAGCCTTGCCATTTCGAGGCGCGTGTTGGCGATGTCACGCAAAATGTCCAGATTACAGTACTCGCCGCTGGTACACTGGCGGTTATACATCTTGTACAGTTTCTCGCGCAGGTCGCGACGGTCGCTGTATTTCATAAATGGGACATAACTGGGCGCATCGAGCGTCACCAACCACTCATCGTCGCGCTCTTTATCTTTGGCGGCTTGCTTGGCTGCATCCAGGGCACTCTCGGGTAGTCCGTCAAGATCCGACTCACTGAGCCACAGCTCATATTGTGATGTCTCCTTCAGGGCGTTCTGGTCGAACTTCAGCGTCAGTTCTGTCAAGCGTTTCGACAGTTCACGGTAACGGTCCCTGTCCGCACCCTGCAGGTTGGCGCCGCTGCGCACGAATCCGTCATAGGTCTCCCGCATCAACATCCGATCCTCCGCATCATGTCCTGTTGCATCGAAGTGATCGTGGACATGCTTCACTCGCTTCCATAAGGTTTCGTTGAGCGTGATGCTGTTAAAATGCTCGCTCAGCAGGGGTGCCATGCGCTCGCTCACAGCATGCAGTTCGTCATCGGCATTGCACGAGAGCATGGGATAGAACACGCCCAGCACACGATTAAGCGTCGCCCCGGCACGATCAAGCGCAACGATGGTATTCTCAAATGTTGCCTCGGCATCATTCTCGGCGATAGCCTCGACCTCAGCGGCATGCTCCTTGATACCCTCACGGATGGCAGGCTCGTAGTCTGCCGTTGTGATGCGGTCAAAGGGCACTGCTCCACTCGTGGTCTTGAATGGCTTGAGAAAAATATTATCCACTATCATTGTCAGTTTTCAGTTTGTAGGGCCTCGCCTTGGCGTGGCCGCAAGTTTTCAGTTTTTCACTCGAGTTCCACGACTGTGATGCCGGCGCCGCCGAACTGCACATGCTCGTCGCGGTAGGACTTCACGCCGTTCACGGTATGCAGGTACTCACGGATGGCCACCTTCAGCGCGCCCGTTCCCGTGCCGTGCAGGATGCGCACCCGGTGGGCATTGAACTGGATGGCGTCATCGATGAAATAGGTAATGGCCTGCAGGGCCTCGTCGGCACGCATACCGCGCACATCGATGTCGGGCTTAAAATTCAGCTGGCGAGCCCTGATTTCATCTGTGGTTGAACGGCTCAAGGACTCGGCCTTGGGCGTCTTTTCCTTGCGCATGGTGCGCTCCACTTGGTCAACCTCGATGCGCGTCTTGATATTGCCGAAGGCCACCAACGCATATTTCTCATCAATACTGATGAGCGTCCCTACCGTTGTGGTGCCCTTGATGACCACATTGTCACCGGCCTGCAAGGGGCGATCCTTGGCCACAGGCTTGGGCGCGGCCTTCTTGGGCTGCTTGCGTCGGGGTTTGTCTTTGGGTGTCAGTTCCTTCAGCCGCGACGGTACTTCAGGCTCCTCAGCATTCAGACGCCGCTTGAACTCGTCAAGTTGGCGGCGCAGTTCCTTGGTGCGTTCCTTTTCAGCCTGCTGCTCTCGTATCTCCTTGATAGTGCGCTCGATCTGCGCGTTGCTGGTGCGAAGGATCTCCTCGGCCTCGTTGCGGGCCTCGTGAATGATCTGGCGGTGCTCGGCGCGTATGTTGTCCAGACGCTCGTCATAGTCGGCGATCAGCTGGTCGAGGCGCCGCTCCTTAGCGCGCACATCCTGACGCTTGTTCTCCCAGTAGCGGCGGTCGCGCACGATGTCCAGCAGATACTTGTCCATATTGATGTAGTCGCTACCCACAATCTCGCTCGCCTTGTCGATGACCTGCTGCGGCAGTCCCGTCTTGCGGGCGATCTCAATGGCAAACGAGCTGCCGGGATATCCCACCGACAACTGGAACAGCGGCTGCATGTGTTGCCGGTCATAAAGCATCGCGCCGTTGACCACGCCGTCGGCCTCATCAGCAAAATGCTTCAGGTTCTGGTAGTGAGTAGTGACCACGCCCATCACCTGGTGCTCATTGAGCTGTTCAAGAATCGACTGAGCGATTGCACCGCCAATCTGCGGCTCGGTGCCGCTACCCATCTCGTCGATGAGGATAAGCGTCTCCTTGCCGCCTTTAGAGAGGAACAGTTTCATGTTCTGCAAGTGGCTGCTGTAGGTACTCAGGTCGTTCTCGATACTCTGCTGGTCGCCGATGTCGATGAAGATGTCGCGGAACAGGCCCATGTGGGAATTGTCCCGCAACGTGGGCAACAGGCCGCACTGCATCATGTATTGCACCACGCCCACCGTCTTCAGGCACACCGACTTGCCGCCGGCATTGGGTCCCGAGATGACCAGGATGCGGTCTTTCTTGTTCAGATTGATATTCAGGGGCACCACTTCCTTGCCCTGGTTGCGCAACGAGAGCATCAGGGCGGGATGGATGGCCGTGTACCATTCCACGACGGGCTTGCGGTCGACATGGCACAGTTGAGCGCCCACATCCTTTGCAAACAAGGCCTTGGCGCGGATAAAGTCAAGTTGTCCCAGGGTTTCCAGCACTCCCGACAGTTCGTCAAGATGAGGACGAATCTGGTCGGTTACCTCGGTGAGGATGCGTATGATTTCGCGGGCAATCTCGGCTTCGGTCTCGCGTATGCGGTTATTGGCCTCGACGATGGCATCAGGCTCGATAAATACGGTTTTTCCTGTCGCACTCTCGTCATGGACGATGCCATGAAGTTTGCGCTTGTTCATCGCGCTCACAGGCAATACCAGCCTGCCGTCACGCAGCGATGGCTGCACATCGTTTTCCAGAATGTCGTCCTGCTTGCCTTGGGCGATGATGCGTCGTATGGTGCCGTTGATGCTACTTGTAACGCGGGCGATAGACACACGCAACTCATGCAGTCG
>JAFZSS010000081.1 GCA_017619255.1 Muribaculaceae bacterium | reverse complement strand
CAGATAGAATACCTACAGGCCCATCCCGGATTGATGGTGCAGAAACCTATCAATCGCGGTGGCATATCGGTGCCTGCGTTGTTGACATCAGCATGGAGTCAAGGAAAACCATACAACATGAAGACCCCCAGAAAAGGCACTGGCAGTGACCCCTATTGCAAGGTGGGTTGCTCCGCTGTAGCACTGGCCCAGGTGATGTACTTCTGGAAGTATCCCGAGAAGTCACCCGCACTGCCAGGCTACACATGTCCTACCTCGGGCTATGTCATTGAAGACCTGCCCGAATACACCTTTGATTGGGCCAATATGCAGGATACCTATCCTACTACCAATAGCGGAATCGACCAACTCTCAGATACAAAAATCAATGCTATTGGATGGCTGATGCGCTAAGTGGGTCAGGCCGAGACGATGGACTATGGTCTTAGCCAGAGTGGCGCTGAAAGAGATCAGATTATGGATGCTCTCCGCACCTTTGGCTATCGTGATGCCCGCATTGTCATGAAATGGGACTTTGACGACGGTACTGTCAACTATACCGAAGAGGGGTGGGGTGAACTGATACAGTCTGAGTTGCGTGCTGGTCGTCCCCTGATCTACTGTGCTTTTGACATGTCGTCTGACTCAACCGCTATTGGCGGTCACGCTTTCAATGTTGATGGCTACGATGCCGACAACGACATGTATCATGTGAATTTCGGTATGTCGGCAGACAAAAACACCTATTATGCCCTTAATAACTTCACACTTGACAATGGTACGACGGTGTATGACTTCTATCCTATTCTCTTTGCTGATGTTCAGGATCCCAGTCTCACCAATGATCCCCATATTTATACCTCAACTCAGTCGCTTAACTTGGAGTGCTACGCTGGAGAGACCACTACCGCTACATTCAATGTTTCCAGTGCAAACCTGACAGGCGATATTACTGTTACGGTGACTGATGCCAATAATGTGTTCAGCGTTGATGTTACCACAATCCCTCTTGCTGAGGTAAATAACAAGACGGTTACTGTGACCTACGCTCCTCAGGAGATTGGCACTCACACTGCTACCATTACCTTGTCGAGTGATGGGGCACAGGATGTTACTGTTTCGTTAAATGGTACCGCAACCGCTGCTCCTCTGGTGAAATATAATCCCGTGATGCAGCCCGCCGACAGCGCTTACATCAACCTGACCTCGTTCCGTGCCAACTGGACTGACCAGACGCCCGCTGAGAATGTTACCAGCTACACGCTTGAGGTGAAGGAAAAACCTGGCGCTGGTGGCCTGATTGCTGAAGCCGACTGGAGTAATGTTCCCTCTTCGGGCAGCTTTACTCCTTACCTGCCTGAAGGATGGGAGGAAGGCCCTTATACCATTTATCTTGAGGGCGGCTGTATTTCGATCACAAGTGATAGCTATCTCAAGACTAATGTTCTCGACCTCTCAGGATTTGATAAGGTGACGGTAGTGTTTATGGCCAAGAATTATTACAATTGGACCAATTCTGCCCTTACGGTAAGTACAAGTATTGATTCTAAGTATTTTGAGTTTACCAGTCAGTTTGCCGAATATACTGTTGTTTTGAATTGCACTGATAGTGAGCAGATACAGTTCTTTGCCAATTCTTATTATCCCATGATTCAATGGATTAAGATTTATGCCGGCGAGGTTGAGGCTCCTCAGTTGCGTGCCACCGAGACCGGCGATGCTACCTATCGCTTGATCACTGGCATCACCGACAAGTTCTATACCGTAGAGAACTTGACTGCCGAGGGCACCTTCCTCTACAAGGTGAAGGCCCTGTATGCTGACAACACTGAGAGTGCTTGGAGCAATGTTGAAGAGGTGACCTTGTTTGCCAACACTCCTGCAGGTCTGCGTGGTGATGTGAACGATGACAAGAAGGTTGATATCACCGATGCTACCATGCTGATCAACTACCTGCTCAGCAACGATCCCACGGGCATCAACATGGAGAATGCCAACTGCGACCTGAGCGAGGATGGCAAGGTTGACATCACCGATGCTACTACGCTGATCAACTACCTGCTCAACAACGCATGGTAATCAATATTGAGCCCCTCTCGTAAGCAGGGGGGGGATACAATTGCCAGTTCTACAGGCAGGACTCATGCAACGGAGTCCTGCCTGTAGTGTAATGTCTGCCCGGTTTTGCGCTGGGCACCGTATGGGTCATTGGCGCATTTGCTTTATAATTTATGATGTTTGGCGGCCAAAAAGTTGCAGATTAATTGTTTTTGGTGTAAATTTGCACGCCTTTATCATAAAATTAGTAGTTTAATGGTCTGAAATAGAGAAAATTAGATATATTAACCAAAATTTTAATTATTTATGAAGAAAATTCTTTTGTTTGCCGCTATCGTGTTTGCGGCAATTCAAGTGTCGGCTGCACCTGTCGATGTGAGGACAGCACAGTCCGTGGCACAAAACTTCGTTCAGAAAAGGGGAGACATGGGACGCTTGAACGCTCCTATTATGGGAGAGATGAAGCTTGCTCATGTCGAGATGAACTCCCAGATGCTCGACCGTGCAGTGTTCTATATCTTCAACACTGATAATGGTCATGTGGTAGTGGCAGGTGACGACCGTGCCGACCCTATCCTGGGTTATGGTGATTATCCGTTGGATTATAATAAGATTCCCTGCAACATGAAGGCGTTGTTTGACATGTTGAAGGAACAATTGGAGTACTTGCAGGCCCACGAAGATTTGCAGGTAGGCATTACGGTGCCCACACGCGGTACAACTGTAGAGCCATTGCTGACAGCATTGTGGGATCAAGAGGCTCCCTACTGGAACCAGTGCGTCATCAATGGCAGCCAGTGCCTGACTGGATGCCCGGCAACTTCGGCAGCTATGGTGTTCCACTTCTGGAAATATCCCGATTATGAAACCCCAGAAGTGCCTGGCTACAGGTGTGAGTTGACCACATCCTACTGGGGTGGGGCTTCCTATGTGAATGTCGCTGCTTTGCCTCCGGTGACCTTTGATTGGGATCACATGCGCGATAGCTACAGCGGCAACTACAGCACCACCGAGGCTACTGCCGTGGCCACGCTGATGCGCTATGTGGGCCAGGCTGAACACATGGCTTATGGCGTTGATGGCAGCGGTGTGGACGCCGACAGCGTGTCGCTGATTGCCAATGCGTTCAAGCTCTTCGGTTATGATGAGGAAACGGTGCGCGTGGTCAAGAAGACAAGCGCCTATAGTGGTGGCACCACGCTTTACACCGATGCCGAGTGGGCAGCGCTGATGCAGGATGAATTGGCTGAAGGACGCCCCATCGTGTTCTGCGCTATCTCAGGCGGTTGGTTTGGCGGCGGCCATGCCTTCAATGTTGACGGCTACAATGCCAGCACCAATAAGTATCACATCAACTTCGGTTGGAGCGGAACTTCAAATAACTACTACGCCCTGAATTCGTTTGATGGTTACAACCAGTACCAGCAGATGGTTATCGGCATCCAACCCGGTGTCAGGAAGCCGCGCCTCAGCGCTGATGTGACCGAACTGTCGATGGAGTGCTACAAGAATCAAACCGCTACCGCTTCGTTCACCATCGGCGGCCGCAACTTGGAGGGGAATGTGACGGTGACAGTGAATGATGAGAACGGTGTGTTCAGTGTTGACAAGAATGCTGTGTCGCCTGATGAGAATGCCAAGGTGAATGAGACCTTCACGGTGACTTATGCTCCTACCACCGAGGGTGAATATACCGCCACAGTCACCGTGAGCACCCCGGGATGTGAGGAAGACATTGTAATTAACTTGAATGCGCATTCTGATTATGAACTCTACCGCCCTGTCATGCTTGACATTGACGCGTCAACTGTAACCTCCACCTCTTTCCGGGCTGAATGGACCGACCAGACCCCACCGGAGAATGTTGCTAGCTATACCCTCGAAGTGAAGGTGAAGCCCGATGTGGTGCTTCTCACCGAGGCTGACTGGTATGATGTGTCTTATGATGAAGCCAACCATGCCAGTGATGCAGCTAATTACCTGCCTGATGACTGGACTTTCACGGGTTCCAAATTCTATCTTCGTGACGGGTTCATTTCGGCCGGCAGCAATAGCGTCTTTAACCCCAATTGTGACCTGACGGGCTTTACCACAGTCAGCTTTATCATCAAGGCAAGGACTTATTCCAATGGCACTAACACTACAATAACAGTTTCGACTGATTTGGAATCAGAGAAAATCAAGTTGGCTAAGGAATTCCAGACTTATCTTGTCGTGCTTCCCGTCAGTGAGGACGGCTATGTCAAGATCACGACAGGTTATTATCCTGAAATCCAAAGCATCCAGATTTATGGCGGTGAGATTACCGATCCCGCTCCCTTCTCATTCGCTTCACCTGCCGTGACTGGAGATGCGCAATATCGTCTCATCGAGGGTATCACGCCGCAGCAGTTCTATGTTGTCAAAGGTCTCATGCCCGCTACAGCCTATCTGTACCGTGTGAAGTCAGTCTATGTGAACGGTACCGAGAGCCACTGGAGCCGTTCCAAGGAAGTCATGCTTCTGGCTGGTGCTGGCTTGATTGGTGATGTTGACGGCGATGGAGATGTCAGCATCTCTGATGTCACGATGCTCATCGGCTATCTGCTTAACGGCGAGGCCGGAGGCGTTGACATGAATGCTGCTGATATGAACCAGGATGGCGCTGTCAATATCTCTGATGTGACAGCCCTGATAGATTTTCTCCTTAATGGTGCTGAATGAACCATGGTGTGAGAGGTCTTAAAGATGGACAAACAGGGGATGTGCCGAAATTCAGGCACATCCCCTGTTCATTTACTGATATGACGCTTGGGAGTGAATACGCTGTCCACGGGCAATTAAATGGCATCAATATGGCAACTTGGGAAAATTTTCATCAAAATATTTTGTCATGTCGCCGACTGTAACTACCTTTGCCCTGCTCAAGTCATACCTTAAGGTATGGCTTGGGCAAGACATCAGATAAATGGAAAAGACTTTGTTTTTTCCCAAGTTGGTCAAGAGATTGACCTTAATTTATTGTGTGATAGGAAGTTATTGTTTTCTTGTCACGACTTTGTATTATAGGTGAGTGCATGAAAGCCGAAAACCTGAAGCAATGGTATGTTCTCAGTGCCCGGGATGGCATCAATGACTTGGAGGAGCAATTCGAGCGACTCTCCCGGGCCAGGATTCGTCGAGGTAACACACCCGTAGAGTATTTCATGCCTACCTGTGTGGAAATGTCCACGCTTTTCGGGACTGCCAGAATGAGGCGTCGCAAACTCCTCGGGAACTACATTTTCGTAAGGGATACTTACAAAAACATCCTTGAGGCCAAGCAGGTGGTGGAGTCGATGTGGCTACTTCCACATCCCGACCGAAAGGATGGCGAGCATGAGTTCATGACCATCAGCGACCACGAGATGGACTTGTTCAAGGCTGTAGCACGGGCTTATGCTAATGAGCTGCCTTGTTATCCTATCGGTATGGTGGACCTGGAGGAGGGGGATAAGGTGGAAATCATCGGCGGTGACTTTGACGGCATGAGGGGCACGCTCCAGTGCAGTCAGGGGCGAAATGGCGGAAAAGTCCTTATGGCCATCGGTAATCTCTTTGTGATTGCCACCCCCGACATCAAGCCGCAGTACATCCGCATCCTCGAGTTTGGGAAGGGCAATCGTCATCCATACCGTCAGTTTGAAGCCCATCTGCCGCGGGCCATCCAAGCGCTTCGGCACAAGTATCTTAACAACACTGGCGGTTTGACGACCGAGGACTTGGCTGCTATGTCAGTTTTCAAAGGTCGCTATGAGGCTTTGAGGCCTGCGACGATTAATCTTGCCAGTCAGCACGCCACGCTCATGCTCATGAGTTGCGCAGCCCTTGAGGACCACGAGAACACACGGCAATGGCTTAACTATTGCCGTGAATTGTTGCTCAAGGTAAAGAGTGAAACTCAGCGGGCCTGGCAATTGGCGTTCATGTTTGCCGCCACTGGTGAAGCCAGACTGAGGCAAGACGCGCTTTCTATTGTCAGTACCTGGGATATTGCCCCCAACGATCACAAACGCGCCATGGTCGCCACAGCCCTTAATACTTTCACCCCTTTATTCCCGTAAGGCTGAAGACCGGAATCGCAGCGTTGCAAAAGGCCCCGACACATGTAAATCTCTCTCCATGGTTTTTCAGTAATGATAAAAAGCGGGAAAATTGTTCTTTTGAGAAAATGAAGGAAAAAGTTTTAGTTACAGGTGCGGCTGGTTTTATCGGATCAGCATTGATGAAGAAATTGGCAGAACATGAATATGAGGTTGTTGGGATTGACAACCTGAACAACTATTATGACCCCCGGCTGAAGGTTGCAAGACTGGCAGATTGTGGTATTTATCCTGAGAACGAAGGTTTTGTGGAATCTGTGATTCCCGAGATCGGCCCTGATTGCGAAGTCACTTTCGTGAGTTTCACATATGGCCAGCCCGTCAAGAGCAGCAAATATCCTGGTATGAGTTTTGTCCGGATGGATATCACTGATAGAGACCTCTTGCCTGATTTGTTTGCCTCCCAACGATTTGATTATGTCATTAATTTGGCGGCCCAGGCGGGTGTCAGATATTCCATAGAGAATCCGTGGGCCTATGTGGAGAGCAATATAAATGGGTTCCTTAATGTATTGGAGTGTTGCCGTTATAATCCCGTGAAGCATCTTGTTTACGCTTCATCCAGTTCTGTGTATGGAATGAACGATGAAGCCCCGTTTCATGAGTCAGACAAAGTTGACTCACCGGTCAGCATGTATGCAGCCACCAAGAAGAGCAATGAATTGATGGCATTCTCTTATAGCAAATTATACGGAATAAGCACGACCGGACTGAGGTATTTCACAGTCTATGGTCCATGGGGGCGTCCCGATATGGCCCCTGCGTTGTTTGCTAATGCCATTTTTTCTGGCAAACCGATAAATCTCTTCAATAACGGTGACATGATAAGGGACTTCACATTTATTGATGATATAGTCAATGGTACGATGCTCGTCATGGAATCGGAAGCTAACCTGGAACAACGAGAGGCCCCGGCAAAGGTTTATAACATCGGTTGTGGTCATCCGATAAAACTGATGGATTTCGTTTCTCAGATGGAACATGCAATT
>JAFZSS010000080.1 GCA_017619255.1 Muribaculaceae bacterium | reverse complement strand
TTGTCGATTTCGTCGATAAAGACAATGCCGCGTTCTGCTTCAGCGACATTATAATCACATGCTGCCAGTAGCCTGGTCAGCAGGCTCTCAATGTCCTCACCCACATAGCCGGCCTCGGTCAGCACCGTGGCATCGACAATGGCAAAAGGCACTTTCAGCATGCGTGCAATCGTCTTGGCCAGCAATGTCTTGCCCGTGCCGGTCGGTCCCACGATGATGATGTTGCTCTTCTCGATGTCGATGTCGTCGTTGCGGTGCTGGTTCAAGCGCTTGTAGTGGTTGTAAACGGCAACCGACAGGTAGCGCTTGGCCGTTTCCTGCCCGATGACATACTGGTCCAGATAGGCCTTGATCTCATCGGGCTTGGGAAGCGAGTCCATATCCAGGTCAGTCAATGTGGACGTGGCCATCTTCTTGAGATACTCATGCGATAGCTCGACAGCCCGCTCGGCACAATCGTTGCAGATGCAGCCGTTCATGCCGGGCAGCAGCAACTCGACTTCACGGTCACTGCGTCCACAGAAACTGCAATAAAGCGTGTTATTTTCCTTCTTTTTTGCCATGACTTATTTTTGTTCCGTTGAGCCCACGGCAGGAGCTGCAGCAGGAGTCTCACGGACGAGCACCTTGTCGATCATGCCATATTCCTTGGCCTCGTCGGCGGTCATCCAGTAGTCGCGGTCACTGTCGGCATAAACCTTGTCATAGGGCTGGCCCGAGTGGTCGCTGATGATGGTGTAGAGTTCCTGCTTGAGCTTGAGAATCTCGCGAGAGGTAATCTCAATATCCGATGCCTGGCCACTGATGCCGCCCATGGGTTGGTGAATCATCACGCGGCTGTGCTTGAGGGCAAAGCGCTTGTCCTTCTGACCGGCAACTAGCAGCACGGCAGCCATCGAAGCAGCCATACCGGTGCAGATGGTCGAGACATCGCTCTGAATGAACTGCATCGTGTCATAGATGCCCAAGCCGGCATACACCGAGCCACCAGGCGAGTTGATGTACAAAGAGATATCCTTGCCGGGGTCGGAGCTGTCAAGATAGAGCAGCTGAGCCTGAATGACATTGGCGGTGTAGTCATCAACTTGAGTGCCCAGGAAGATGATGCGGTCCATCATCAGGCGCGAGAACACATCGAGCTGGGTGACATTGAGCTTGCGTTCCTCCATGATGGTCGGGGAAATGTAGTTGTTAGAAACACCGGCAGCGAACTGGTCGAGAGTCAGACCGTTCATGCCCAGATGATGAACAGCAAATTTTCTGAAATCGTTTTCCATAAAATGAACAATATTATTTAATGTTTGTATGTTAGTTTCTCTTCGTTATTAGGCAAAGATACAATTTTTTTCTCAATACGAAATCATATTGAGCAACATTTTTTATCGCAAACACACAAAAATCGCGCCACGCGACAACTTGTCACCCCGCCCGACATAAAACAAAGGCAGGGTCGGCCACATCTTGGCCTACCCTGCCCCACAATTAATCCTGTAAATCGTGATTACTTCTCGTCCTTCTCGTAGAGCTTGCGGAAGTCCTCCACGCTGATGGTCTTCTCGTTGACCTTGACGGCCTCCTTGACAGCAGCATAGAACTTGTTGTCGATGGCATGCTCCTGAATCATCTCGCGCGTGCGGTCATCCTGCATGAAGCGCTCGGCCTGCTGACGGATGAGGTCCTCAGGGGCATTATAGATGCCGTACTGCGACAGCTGCTGCTGTGCAAAGATGAAAGCGGCGGTGTCGATGTCTTCCTTCTCGACCTTGATGCCCAAATCCTGAGCCAGGTGGTCCTTGACAAGTTGCCAACGCAGCTGCTTGAACATGCTCTGAGCCTCCTCGTCGGTCACCTCGGTGTTCTCCTTCTCGTCCTGCTCGCGGCGCAGCTTGAGGAATCGCTTGAGGAACTCCTCGGGCAACTGCAACTCGCCGGCCTTGCTGGTAAGAATGTTCTGAGCATCGACGGTGAAGCGGTAGTTGCTCTCAGGCACATTGGCACGGGCAATCATCTCGCGCACGGCCTCACGGAAAGCGGCCTCATCCTTCACCTCGGTGTCGGTGCCGAGGACGCCCTTGAAGAACTCCTCGTTCATCTCGGCCTCCTTGTTCACCTTGATCTCCTCGATGGTCACGCGGAAGTCGCTCTTCACATCGGCCTCACTGCGGTCCACATTCAGCAGAGCTGCCAGCTCGGCGATGTTACCGTTGTTGGCCTTGTGGGGATTGAAGACGAAGGTGTCACCCACCTTAATGCCGACAAACTTGGCGGCCTCATCATCGTCAGCGAGGTAACGCGGCGAAATCACCGTGCGCTCCACCTTGATGCCGTCTTCCTTCTCGTTACCCTGCTCGTCAAGCTCGACCATAGAGCCACGCAGCATGGACTCCTTGTCGCTCACCTCGCCGTCAACCAGGGTACCCAGGCGCTTGCGGTCATGGGCAATGGCGTCATCGACCATCTGGTCGGTCACCTCGATATTGTAATAAGGCACATTGATGCGCTTGTTGAGCTTGAGCTCAACGGCGGGAGCCATACCCAGATCATACTTGAAGATCATCTCCTCGTCGTTCATGATGTCCACTTTGGTATCCTCGCTAGGCAGGGGCTCACCCAGCACATGCAGCTTGTTCTCGCGGATATAATCATAGATGGCGTGGCTTACCTTACGGTCAATGACATCGGCGGTAACACTGCCACCATAATACTTCATCAGCAGCGACTTGGGGGCATGGCCTGGACGGAAACCCTTGATGGGGTGACGCTGACCCATGGCGGCCACTTCCTTGTTCACATCGCTAACAAAATCCTCTCTCTTAAGTTCAACGGTGAGCAGTCCGTTCACCGCGTCGATTTGTTCAAAACTTACGTTCATTACTCGGTTTGTATTGTCTGTTAAATGTTTAGTCCTTTCAAAAGCGGCTGCAAAGGTACTACTTTTCGCCCGATACGCAAAATTTCACGCCTAATTTTGCTAAAAAGAAAACAATAAGTGCAATAAACACAATGATTATCTGGCGACCAGACAACATGTATTTATTGCACTTATTGTTTTTCGCTATTATCGCGACTCGGGCATCACATCGTGAGGATGATGTTGTGTTCCTCGGCCATGCGGCGCATGTTCAGGATGGCGTAACGCATGCGGCCCAGTGCGGTGTTGATGCTCACGCCGGTAGTGTCGGCGATTTCCTTGAAGCTCATGTTCTTGTAGTAACGCATCACGAGCACCTCGCGCTGGCTGTCGGGCAGGGCACGGATGAGACGCCTCACATCATTGTGAATCTGTGAGGTGACCATGGTGTCCTCGACAGTGCAGTCCGAGAGTTCCTTGCGGTTCAGGATGTTGACATCCTCATCATCGGTCGACTGCAGATTCTCAGCCTTGGTCTGGCGGAAGTAGTCAATAATCAGGTTATGCGCGATGCGCGTGATCCAAGCGGGGAAGTGGCCGTTCTCGACATACCTGCCCTGCTTAATCGTGGTGATGGCTTTTACAAAGGTGTCTTGGAAAATGTCGTCGGCGAGCTCATCGTTCCTCACCGCGTGATATATATACATGTAAACACGGTCTTTGTGTCGCTCCAGGAGCTCATCAAAGGCCTCGTTCTTGCCATCGACATACAGCGAAATGAGTTGCTCATCGCTCTTGTCATTGTAAATCTTCATTACATTCTACTTTTGGTCAATAATAAGTAGTAGTTTTGTCGATAGGCAGTATGTATTTTATAAGTTTATTATCATTAAAGTTATAGACTCTCTCGGTACGAATCCGTCAGGATTCAGGCTGCAAATATATATAAAATCAAAAAAACAACAACTATTTTTCAAAAAAAAGTGATCTTTTGGTCATTTTTTTGCCATTCCCGGGGTGGATTGAGGGGTTGACAGGATAGAATCCAACATCTGTGAGACACAAAACTCCGCGTCTACACAGGATATGGACTATGGGTTGTTTAATAGCGACGGCGGCGGTTGCGCATGGCCAGGATCCACTTGGCAAGCCTGAAGCCCAGGACCACATAGTCGGCCGTCTTGAGGTGGGACACCGTGCTGGGACTGAACATGAGCGCGCGCACGCCATTGTTGGCGACATTGTCCTTCACGCCGTCGATATTGTACTGGATGCTGGCGCGACCCACCTCGCGGCGCACCAGGGCCTTGGCCCGTGCCCGCCTTAACTGCTCGAGCGTCATGCCCTGCCACTCACGCGACTCGCTGGGCACGATGGCATCGGTGATGTTAGGATTGATGTCACTCATTGTCTTCGGGTTTTAGGAACAGTTTGCTCACAAAGCGGGTGATGGGATCCACAATAATCTGTTTCTTGAAGGCAAAGACCACCAGCAGCAGCAATAGCAGCAGGCCTGCCGCGATGAGTTGCGCGCCCCATTCACAGCCCAGCGCCGATGCAAGCGCGGTAATCAATGCCGAGAAAAGGTAACTGAGTGCGAAAGTCGCGATGATGATCACCACTGCCACGAACGCTGTTGCCGACAGCAACACCGCCAGCTTCTCGACCGCGGTGAGCTTGGTGTAGTCCCACTCGAGGGCAAAAAACTTGCGTGCCTCGTTGAACAGTTTTTTATAATCTATCTCGTTCATAGTGTTGACTCAAGACCGCAATGCGGCCTTGACGATTAGAGATTAGTTGCTGCTATAACATAACACAACCACATAACAAGCGGTGTCATGTCACAAATGGGTGACACCGCCTGTCATGTGAAATGCTATTTTGTCAGTCCTCGATCTGGGCGCTGATCTGCTTCACGAGCTGCTCCACCTCGTCATCGCTGAAGTCGATGCCGTTCTTCTTGAGCATCTCCTTGATGCGGCTACGCAAGTCGGAACCCTTCTCGGGAGCGAACAGGATGGCTGCCGTAGCGCCAACGATAGCGCCGCCGAGGAATGCGTACAATACACTTAATCCTTTCATTGTCTGTCGTTTTTAAATGGTTATTAAACTCACTCTCCCTTGATTTCCTCGGCGATCTCGTTCACGAGGTTGTCAAGCTTTGAGCCTTTAAGTTTCACGCCTTGTTCACGCAGGATGTCAGCGATGCGCTTACGAGTGTCATCACCTCTCTCGGGGGCAAACAACAAGCCCACTGCCGCGCCGGCGATAGCGCCGCCGACGACAGCCATAACAATGTTAATCGGTCTCATATTATCTGTCAGCTAATTAAATAATTAATAATGTCTTAGTAATGTCATTACAAGCAATAACCGTGCCATCCAAGGGGCATGCCGCTTGTTTTTGGGCAATAAAAGTACTCTTTCTTTTTCATTCGGGCAAATTTTTTCAAAAAAAAGTGGCTATCCCCCCATTTTTCAAACAACCGAAGCCATCCGCACTACACGCCTGAAACAATTACCCACACGAGGCCACGCCAAGGCGAGGCCCTACATCCTCATTGGTTTTTCCCAGACACTATCAGTTCAATTCGCATAATTCGCCGACAGCAAAAAGGAGCGCGGATGCCAATAATTTGATAAATTCGCATAATTCGTGGACTAAAACAATTCGTGGACAGAAAAAGGAGTTAGGTTGCCCTAATCGAAGATTGAAAAACTTTCTTATTTCATGAAAAATGCCTACCTTTGCAGGCTCAATTTTTGGGAAATGGCAACATCAGGCGACATCATCATCAAGGGGGCTCGCGTCAACAATCTGAAGAATGTTGATGTGGCAATACCGCGCGGCAAGTTTGTCGTGGTGACGGGCCTGTCGGGCTCCGGCAAGTCCTCATTGGCCTTCGACACGCTGTACGCCGAGGGTCAGCGCCGCTATGTGGAGAGCCTCTCGTCCTATGCCCGCCAGTTCATGGGCCGCATGACCAAGCCCGACTGCGACTTCATCCGTGGCCTGCCGCCCGCCATTGCCGTGGAGCAGCGCACGGTGACGCGCAACTCGCGCAGCACGGTGGGTACGAGCACCGAGATCTATGACTACCTGCGCCTGCTCTTCGCCCGTGTGGGCAAGACCTATTCTCCCGTCTCAGGCAACTTGGTGAAAAAGCATACTGCCAACGATGTCATCGATTGCATCAACGGCTATCCTGACGGCACCCGTCTGGCATTGATGACCGAGATACATGTGCCTGAGGGCCGCGACCTAAGCACGCAGCTTGACATCCTCGTCAAGGGCGGTTATTCCCGCCTGGTGACCCGCGACGGCAAGTTTGTGGACATCGCCCAAGTCATGTCTTCGACCGAAGATGTCAAAGCCAGTGACTATCGCTTGCTCATCGACCGCATGGCGGTGACTCATAACCGCGACGACGAGATGCGCATGCTGGACTCGTTGCAGACGGCCTTCTACGAGGGCAAGGACGAGTGCATCGTGATGGTTTGGACCAGCGACGGCAAGGTTGTCGAGCACAGGTTCTCCAAGCGCTTTGAACTCGACGGCATGACCTTTGAGGAGCCCAGCGACCTGATGTTCAATTTCAACAACCCGCTGGGAGCCTGTCCCGAGTGTGAAGGATTCGGGTCGGT
>JAFZSS010000079.1 GCA_017619255.1 Muribaculaceae bacterium | reverse complement strand
GATCATCGTCGTGGTCACTGTGGTGGCGCCGTCCTCGCCGCGGGCGATGAGCACGGGCACGTCGCGCCGTGATGCCTTGGTCACAGCCTGGCCTTTTTTGCCTAAGTCTTCGATTTCTTCGGGAGTGCAGCCTGCTTTGAGTTTGCCGCCGATGATGGCGATGGTAGCGGGCACGGCGCCGTTGTCACGGATGGTCTGCTCGACCTTGAGCGCCGTTTCCACATTCTGGGGGTAGGGCATGCCGTGAGAGATGATGGTGGACTCGAGGGCTACCACGGGACGGCCTTCGTCAAGTGCCTGCTGCACTTCGGGTGATATGGATAGGTAGTTGTTCAT
Organism: Muribaculaceae bacterium; assembly: GCA_017619255.1. Lineage (GTDB taxonomy): Bacteria > Bacteroidota > Bacteroidia > Bacteroidales > Muribaculaceae > Sodaliphilus. The sequence goes on along the minus strand of JAFZSS010000079.1, from coordinate 5,319 downwards.
ATTTTAGTCCTTAGTTTCTAGTCCTTAGTTTTTAGTCCCTAGATGGGCAACTTCTCACTCCTCACTCCTAATTCCTAACTAATTAGAGCTATGTCGGGGTTGACGGTTTGAGGAGAGAGCAAGGTGACATGGGCGGCTTTGAGGCCCATCAGGGCGCAGTCAGGGAAGGGCGTGTGGCACAACTGTGCATGAGCCACGCCAGCGATGAACGCATCGCCTGCTCCAGTGGTGTTGATGATGCGGGAGGGAATGGCGCTGTAGTGCTCGTGGCGTGTGCCGTCACTGCAATACACGCCGTCGGCGCCCAGTGTGATAAAGACTTGCTCTACCCCCATGGCTGTCAGGCTGTTGGCCGCTTCTTTGGCAGTGATGCAATGGGTGACTGCTTGCGCCTCCTGCATGTTGAGTTTCAGAGTGTGCAGGCGCTTCGTCTGGCTTTGCTGCAACGCCTTGATGACGCGGGGAGCCTTGGCTGTGCTCACGGTGTCGACCATGAGCGGTGCTGTGCAGTGGTCGATGAGATACTGTAACGCTTGGATGGATATGTTGGTATCGGCAATCACGAGTGCCGAGTTGTTGAGTACATCAAGGCGCGCCTCCAGAAAGTCGGGCGTGAGACTTGATATGATATCGGTGTCGGCCACGGCGGCAATCATGTCGCCCGTCTGGTCGTTGACGCACAGATATAGGCCGTTACGCATGCCCTCACAGCGCTCGCTTAGCGATAGGTCAAGCCCGATGGCCTGGCACTCACGCCAGCACATCTCGCCGAAGGTCTCGCCTCCGAACACGCTCACAAACCTGACCTCGTGGCCCAAGAGCCGAAGGTTATGGGCAATGTTGCGTGCCACGCCTCCACAGCCCAGCGTAACCTGTCCAGGCACCGAGTCGGCAGGGACAAACGGTGCCGTCAAAGCCGCCGAGATGTCCATGTTCACGCCTCCGATTACTGTTACAAATCCGTCCATCTTGTGATAGATATTTTTTTCGTGCGCCCGACTGCCTTACTCTTTCCCGAGAAGGAATATCAGGGGTTTGTCAAGACGCTTGGCCCAGCTGTTCTCGTTGTGTCCCACCCCGTTGAACACGAGGCTTTGATAGTGGCTTGTGTCCCATCCCAAGGCCGTGATGACACTGTCCAATGCTACCTGATAGGGTCCATAGTCGGCATCAAAATCCTTGGTGCCGTGGTCCATGTAGATGAGGCTGCCGTTGGCCTCAGGAAGCTGTTGTCTTACATAATCGCGAAATCCTGTTGCCCATGCTTCATTGTCCAAGCCATTAGGCAAATGTGCCATCGACAGGTGGGATGAAAGGCATGCCACGCCGCCGAACACCTGTGGATATTCGCACAGGGCGTAGAGCGAAATCAACCCGCCCATGCTGGAGCCCATCATAAAGGTGTGTTCACGCGAGGTCAGCGGCTTGTAATGCTCGTCAATATAGGGTTTCAATTCCTCGACGATGAATTTCAGATAAGCGTCTCCCTTGAGTTTCAAGGTGTCGGTTTTCTTGAGTTTATTATCGTCAAGGTATTTCCATGTCTTGTCAGGGTAATACTCGTTGAGGCGGTCTCGGGTGTTGTTGATGGCTACCACGATACAAGGATGTATCTTGCCGTCCTTGATGAGTGTGTCCATCATCTCATCGACCCGCCATTCCTGGTTGTTCCATGTTGTGGCGGCATCGAACAGCATCTGCCCATCGTGCATGTATAGCACATCACACGAGTCACCAATCTTGTACCCATCGGGCAGCCACACCGAGACATCCCTCGGCGGGAGGAATTGTGATTCAATCGTCGGGATGCGCTCCAGCGTTCCGTGACTCACTGTGGGGTCAATGTTCTTGGGAGGCCTCATGAACCAAATAAATCCTGCAATGATCAGGAGCACCACTCCCGCTGCCAGCCAGCTGTTAGTTTTCTTTGCCATAGTTTTTGAATTTTCTCATCCGCAAAGATAAAACAAATCAATCACAATGGCACATTTTTTATGATGAAATGGGGTGACTTTAGTCGAAGTTTTATATCTTTGCAGGTTAGAAAGAAAAGAACCAAAAAACTAAATGATATGATGACCGACAAGAATCAAGCATTGGATGCTGACATGAAGCCGTTGTATATTGTCACGGGATCTACCGACAGCATGGGCAGTGTGATTACCCGAAAACTCGCGGAGCAGGGTAAGGCAGTCTTGCTGGCAAGCCGCGATATTGCCAAGGCCGAGAACTATGCCGCGCAGCTGCGCACCCTCACACGCAACAAGGATATCTCTTGCCTGCAATTGGACTTGAACTCCTTTGATCTGGTCAATGACTTTGTGAGCCGCTTGCGCGCATTGAACCGTCCAGTTGCGGCGTTGATCAACAATGCCGGTTTATTGCCCCGCCGCAGCGAGATTTCGGTCGATGGCTTTGAGCACGCTGTGCAGGTGAATTACTTGAGCACGGTGCTACTGTCGATGAAAGTTTATCCGCTGATCGAGGAAGGAGGACACATCATCCTGTCGACCAGCGTGTCGCGGCGTTTTGTGTCATTGCCCTATGAGTTCCCTGCCGTATCTCACTTCACGCCCTGGGGCGCCTATGCCCAAAGCAAGTTGGCCCTCACCTTGTTTTCCATCTACATGTCGAGTGTGATGAAGACGCGGCGCGTGTCGGTGAACTGCGTCAATCCCGGCTTGTTGAAGAGCAGTGTAATTGCCATGTCGCGTTGGATGGACCGTGTGCCTGATTACCTGAGCCGTAACATTCCCAGCCCTGAAGCCGGCGTGGTGCCCACTTTCCGCGCGCTGGAGAGCAAGGATACGGGCTACTTGTTCTCGGGTGCCGACAGGCAGGTGAAGACATCAACGATGCTCAAGAACCGCCAGATGTTCATCCGCGTGTGCAACGACACGATGCGCATCCTTAAGGAGCATATTGACAACTAATCAGTTAAATAGAGTGGATTTTATGAAATCCACTTTTTTATAATAATATAGGAATGAGGGTTTTGGCCGAAACCGACCGCCTGCCTGTGGGCAGCACAGTCGCAACAATAGGCATGTTTGACGGAGTACACCGCGGACACGCCACCCTGGTTAATTTCCTCAAGCAGCAGGCTGCCGCTCAAGGCAAGCAATCGCTGGTCATCACTTTTTTGAGTCATCCCCGTCAGGTCTTATCGAATGATCCTTCCTTCAAACTGATTATGCCGCTCGAGGACCGCTTGGCCGAACTTGAAGCCCTCGGTCCCGATTTGTTGTTGCCGCTCGAGTTCACGCCCGAGTTGGCAGCACTCGATTCGGCCCAGTTCATCGAGCTGCTGCGCGACCGTTACGGTATGAGTATGCTGGTGGCAGGCTATAACCACCGCTTCGGACACGACAAGGGGGAGACTTTTGAGGATTATTGCCGCCATGGCGAGCGCCTGGGAGTGACCCTGGTCAAGGCCCCCGAGTATCTGGGTCGCTATGCCCCTGTGAGTTCTACCATCGTCCGCGGACTCATCGCCGCCGGCAGGGTGGTGGATGCCATGCACTGTATGGGCCGACCCTTTATGTTGAAAGGCAAGGTGGTACACGGCTTCCGCAATGGGCGTGGTTTGGGCTTTCCCACGGCAAATGTGGGCGAAATTAACCCCGAATTGCTGTTGCCGCATAATGGCGCTTATGCCGTCCTGGCTCATGTTGCCGGACAGTGTTTGCAGGGTATGACCAACATCGGGAGGCGTCCCACCCTTGATAACGGTACCCGATTGAGCATCGAGGTTAACTTGTTTGACTTTGATGACGATATCTATGGCAAGGATATCATGCTGGAGTTCATCAGCTTCCTGCGTCTGGAGTTCAAGATGTGCGGACTCGAGGAGCTCAAGCGTCAACTGACCAAGGACCGCGACAATGCCAAAGCGATATTAAACGAATATTTAACCACTAAACAATAATAACAAATGGAGATTATCAACCTGTGTGACAACAATTCGCTTGTTGGACAATTCATGAGCGAAATCCGTGACAAGAGTCTGCAGCAAGAGCGCTTGCGCTTCCGCACCAACATCCAGCGCTTGGGCCAGATCATGGCTTATGAGATTTCAAAGAAACTCCAGTATAAAACCGTGGGCGTGACCACGCCATTGGGCGTGAAGCAGTGCAGTGTGTTGAATGACCGTGTCGTGCTTTCCACCATCCTGCGTGCAGGTCTGCCGTTCCATGAGGGCTTCTTAAGTTACTTTGATGGCGCCGACAACGCCTTTGTGTCGGCCTACAGGAAATACTTCCCCAAGACCGATGACTTTGTCGTTCACATCGAGTATATCGCCAGCCCGCGCCTCGACGGTAAGACGCTGGTCATCGTTGACCCGATGCTCGCCACGGGCTCATCGATGGAGCTCGCTTATCAGGCTCTGGTGACCAAGGGCCACCCCGAGCACATCCATGTAGCCAGTGTGGTGGCCACCCCCAAGGCTATTGAGGTAGTGCGTCAGCATCTGCCCGAGGATCGAACCACGCTGTGGACTTGTGACATCGACGACGAGCTCAACGAGCATAGCTACATCGTGCCCGGCTTGGGCGACTGCGGCGACTTGCTCTACGGCGAGAAAGAGTAAAAAAGAATAATCCGAGATCTCGGAGACCTCGGAGACCTCGGAGATTTTGGAAACAATAATCAGAAAAACTTACAACTCATGGTACGCAAATATGATTATCTCGTCATCGGCTCGGGTGTAGCCGGTATGAGTTTTGCCCTCAAGGTGGCAAAAACGGGCACTGTTGCCCTCGTGTGCAAATCCAAGATGGAGGAGGCTAACACCGACCTGGCACAAGGCGGCGTTGCCACGGTGACCAACCTCGAGGTGGATAACTTCGACAAGCACATCCATGACACGATGGTGGCGGGCGATTGGCTCAACGACCCCGAGGCCGTGAAGAAAGTTGTTACCGAGGCTCCCTCCCAGATCCAGGAACTGCTGGGCTGGGGTGTGGACTTCGACAAGAACGAGAAAGGTGAGTTTGACCTGCACCGCGAGGGCGGTCACAGCGAGTTCCGCATCCTGCATCACGCCGACAACACCGGCCACGAGATTCAGGTGTCTCTCATCGAGACCGTCAAGAACCACCCGAACATCGATATCTATGAGGACCACTTTGCCGTGGAAATCCTCACTCAGCACCACTTGGGAAAAATCGTGACGCGCCGCACCCCCGGCATCGAGTGCTATGGCGCCTACGTCCTCAATCAGGAGACGGGCGAGGTAGATACCTTCCTCTCGCGTGTGACGGTGATGGCAACAGGTGGCGTCGGCCTAGTCTATCAAACGACGACTAACCCGCTGGT